>CAYVLI010000194.1:0-5625 GCA_964452105.1 uncultured Nitrospinota bacterium | reverse complement strand
CCTCTCAAAATCGGTTTTGCCTTGAATATGTACCTATTTCAATTTAGGTCTCGGCTCTTCAGATATCAAGGAGTTCGAAAAGCTCAAGAGGAAGCCTTATCTCTTTCACTTCTTTCACATGGCCGTCTCCCAGGGCTTCCAACGACTGCTTCAAACGCGTTCGGTAATCGTCCCGGAGCGTATAAGATATTAAAACAGGCACCATGCCGAACCCTATGGCTCCTATAATATCGGCATCCACGTCGTCGCCGACAAACATTACCTTTCCCGGATCGGACAATCCCAGTTCTTCCATGGCTTTCCGGAAAATCACCGGGCTCGGTTTGCGCAAACCCAGGTCCGCCGAGACTACCACGGTCTCAAAGTACTGGCTCAGACCCAGTTCATCCAGGGCCCTTATAACAGTGGGGCTATGCGTAAAATTGGAGATTAGCCCCAGGCGATATCTGTCCTTAAGCTTTTCGAGCGTATCCAGGGCGCCGGGCATGGGTTTCATGACTTGATGAAAAGGTTCGAAATAAGCTTCCACGGCTCGTGTGATTATGGGGTCCTCCGGGTCGATCTCTATCCCCATATCCTTAAGCGCATCTGTTATCCAGAACTTGTTATAAGTCTCTTCGTTGTCGCGGCGGGAGCTCCAGTGCTTCCGGGTCGATTCTCCGTAAACCGGCTGGAACTCTTCGTAGTCCAATGGATAGCCATCCCGACGCAGGCTCTGAAGTACCGAGGCCAGGCTCTCTTCCACGGTGAGTCTTTCGAAGCAGACCAGCGTTCCCAGGAAATCGAACAGGACGGCTTCAATATCCTTGTATTTCCCCATTTAAACCCCCTGAATTTTCATTTAACACAATCATCCACCTCTCAATTTCTCCGCCGTCGCCACCCGGTCTATCCCGACCATATACGCCGCTACACGAAAAGAAATCTTCTTTTGCCTGGCCAGCCTGGCTATCTCCTTATAGCCTCTCTTGATGTGGCGTTTCAATTCTGCATTGACTTTGCTCAGCCCCCATGCAAACTGCTGCAGATTCTGTACCCATTCGAAATAGGAGACTATTACACCACCTGCATTCACCACCACATCAGGGAAAAGGACGATTCCCCTGTCTTCGAGTATTTCGTCGGCATGGTGTGTGGTGGGGCAGTTGGCCGCCTCGACCACGGCCTTTGCCCTTATTTTCCCAGCATTTCCTTTATGTATGACTCCGCCCAGGGCAGCCGGTATCAGGTAATCGCACTTCAACTCCAGAAGCTCCAGGTTGGTGATGCCGTCAGTACCGCGAAAATCGACTACTGAACCCGTTTGCAAAGAGTGTTCCCGCAACTTTTTTATGTTTATCCCCCGTGAATTGTAAATACCTCCCATCACGTCCCCGACGGCTACTATCTTGCAACCAGCCTTTTCCAGAAAAGAAGAACAGCTTGTGCCCACTTTACCAAAACCCTGAATGGCCACTCTGGCGCCCTCCAGAGGTAGTTTAATATCTCTGGCTACTTCCTCCATAACAAACACGACGCCTCTACCCGTGGCCTCCACCCTGCCCGGGCAGCCACCCAGATCCAGAGGCTTTCCCGTAACCACGCTGGGAGAGTAGCCATGCTTGCTGCCGTATTCGTCCATTATCCAGGCCATAACCTGGGGATCGGTGTTGAGGTCTGGAGCAGGTATGTCCCTGTAAGGGCCCAGCATGAAACTGATGCGGGAAATGAACTTTCTGGTAAGATGCTCCAGCTCATTTTTGGACATTTTGGAGGGGTCGCAGTCCACGCCACCCTTGGCGCCGCCGAAGGGTATATTCATGACGGCCGTTTTCCAGGTCATTATGGCGGCCATGCCTCTCACATCTTCCAGGTCCACATGTGGATGATAGCGAATGCCGCCTTTCCTGGGTCCTCGAACTCCGTTGTGCTGCACGCGATAGCCCCTGAATACTTTCAACTTTCCGTTGTCCATATGCACCGGCACCTCTACGGTGACTTCCCTGAACGGCATCTTTAGCGATATGCGCCACTCCTCCTCCAGGCCAAGTTTTTCGGCTGCTTTATCGAAGAACGCATTTGTTGTTTCAGCAAAGCTCATTTTTTCCATGTTGTTAACCGCCAGCTTTTAATCTTAGAGAACAGGATGGGGATTAAAGAGGACAGATGATAAATCCCTTTCTTCGAACACCTGTTATTATCTGTCCGGAGACCGCTTTTGTCCATGTTTTTTTATCGAAGGGCAGATATGAGAGCGTGGTAATAGATGTCAAGGCGAGCAATCTGAGGAAGCAGGTGAAGATGCGTTGAAGTGGAAGCCTGTCGTAATACTCGAGGCAAGTTCTCTGCCCACACCTCTTATTTGTACTATCATGGCTTCGACGTAGGGTAGTTTTTCCGCAAGCTCTACTCCCTTTTCCGGGCCCATGACGAAAAAAGACGTAGCCAGCGCGTCCGCCTCCATGGCTGTGGAAGCCAATACTGTAGCGCTCAAAACGCCCTGGACCGGGTAGCCCGTCCCGGGGTCTATTATGTGAGAAAAAACTTTCCCGCCCTGAATGAAATAGTTCTCATAACTGCCAGAGGTAGCCACGGCGCCTTCACGCACCGTGGTCCAGCCCAGTAGCTTTCCCTTTGCGAGAGGATGTCGTATGCCCACATGAATTCCTTCCGGACATTCTGAACCACCACCGAGTACGAAGAGGTCTCCCCCTGCGTTCACAACGGCCCTGGCGGCCCCTGCCGATTTTAAAACCTCGACCGCACGGTCAACCGCATATCCCTTGGCGATACCACCCAGGTCCACTTCCATGCCTTTGATCGGCAACCGGGCTGTACTCGATACGGGATCTATCTGCAGCTTCTCTGTCCCCAACAGAGACCGTGCAAAGGCTATTTCTTTATTCGAAGGCGCCTTTCGCCGCCCGCCCGTGAAGCCCCATAGCCGTATCAGCGGCCCCGCAGTGATATCGAAGGAACCTCCGCTCAGCGTGTGATATCGGATACTGGCTTTCAGCACATTAATAAGCATGGGACTTATCTTGACCTTCCCTTCCCCTGCGCGCCGCGAGAGGAGGGATACTTCGCTGTCTGTCCTGTAGCTGCTCATCATCTCGTCCACTCGCTCCATTTCAGCGAAAGCCTTGTCGATTATCGAATCGGCGAGTCGGCGGTCATCTGCCTCAACGGTTATCTCCACCAGAGTCCCCATGAGGGGCCTGGCCCTGAGAAAGGTGGTTCCTGTTGCTGTAATCGCCGTCAAGCAAATTAAAAGGACCGCCGCTACGGTTTGCAGGAGAGAGAAAGTTGGACGGAAGCAAGGATAACTTCTCACCCGATGCTTGCCTCCTCAGTCGCCGGTTTCATGAACCAGAGCTCCCTTAATATCAGCGCCACCATGATAAATAGAGAGAGGCTCAAAAAGGGGAGCGACACCACCATGAGCCAGGCCCATGCCGCGTCTTCATAGAGTATCAGCCATGGTGAGGCCATATCAGCCATCAAGCCGGTAAAAGACAAAAAGAGCAGTAAAATCTTTAAGCGGGAGCTCAGCTTGCAGATGAGAAAAAGATGTGTGATAGCCAGAAAGATAATAGACATGGAAAAGAGATGAAAATGGGTAATCTCCAGTAAGCTCCCGTAAGTCTTTGGAAAAATTAACCGGGATTCATCTCCCAGGTAATAGCCGGCGACTCTCTGTGGTTCCATGCCTGAACGATGCAGGGCCATAAGAATCCCGCTGATGTAGCCCAGGGTTATCATAGCCAGGAACATGGTGAGCGCAATCTTTTTATCCCTGGATAAGACGGATAACCCGTTGTTTTCCGCAAAATATTTCAAGGTAAACCTCTTAACATGGATTTTACGAAAGGTTTTGGGATAGGGTTCAGCCCTGCGTTTTGTGGGGTTTTCCCAGGAGATTCCCCCTGCCCTCTCCAGTTCAATGTGATGCACCTCCCAGGAAAGCATACTTAAAAACTGCCAGAAGCTTTATCACCCCCGTCGTTAAGGAGTAAGTAGAGAGCGTGGCTCCGCTTATGTATTGTATATCACTGCCCACTTGGAGGGTATCGGTCTCCTTTTTCCCCTCATACTGTTTCAGGAATGCCCGGTGCCTTACCTCGTCCCCCTGCGGTTCCTGAAATACCATCACCTCCACCCGCTTGATGCCGCCGTCGGGTGCGAAGACCACCATGTAGGTCATCGGCTCTGACTTACCGATAACGCTGTCCACGACCATGTATCCCAACGGTTTTCCTTCCTTCATCCCAATATAAAACCGGAAGCTGAGCTCACTCACCGGCTGGCGGGCCGCATTGCCGATTTCGATCCTGGCCTTGCTGTCCAGCCACACCTTTTTCTGGATAATTTTGTCCGCGCTCGGGAAAGCCAATTTCAGGGCCTCCTCCAGAGTCAGGTAAACTGTCCCGCGGGCAGTGCCTGCACCGACAGCGATGCCGCACAAAACCAGGACAATAACAGTCAATTTTCTAAAAGCAATATACAACATAGGAAGTTACGAAGCCCTGCAAAAACAGATGTAGCCGTTTATATCTTGAGGGCGGAAATATACCTGCCCTCAGACCCATTCAGTTTTCGAGCCCCTTAATTTGTTTCGGATCAGAACATATAGGCCAACCCTATATTAAACTGGTTCCAGTGATCACCCGTGCCGTCTTTCCAGTTTTCAAGATCGGCTTTGATGGCAACCTTTGGATGGGGGAAATAGGCCAAACCAAAGGTGGTCACCTTCCTGTCGTTCACAGGATCAGCAGCTAAGGTGGCGATAACATCCTCCTGAGTATTAAATTGCTCGTGTCTTATGAACATCGCAAGGTCATGCTTCTCCGGGAGGAAGAGCCTGCCCAGATGATAGGCGCCCTCCAGATACCAGCCTACCATCTTTTCGCCCAGCACGCTACCGGTCTTGGCCGCTATCTTGTCTGTGTCGTCCAGGTTTATCTGAGCGTAAAGGCCTGTAAACTCGAAACCCTTCCATTTGTATTTCAGGTCTGTCTCGAATATATCCACGCCTGCATCACCGAGTTGCGGATCGTTCTGTGAGGCATTTCCGGTATAAAAAGAGAAACCCACCTGGAGGCCGGGTAACCCCACGAACTCCCCTCTCCCCACTACCGCCAAATCCTCCGCCAGGCCTTCGGCTATTCCGCTGCGGCCTTTCCTTATGCCGTCACTGGCCCTGAACTTGCCCGCATCGAGCCCTCCCACAAGATAGAGGCGATACCTGAAAGCGGGATGTGGCGAGCCATAAATTCCAACTCCTCCTTCCTGCCAGGTAGTAGGGATTATATTTTTCTGAACATACGGTCTCTCCACGCTGTAGAAGAGCGGCGGCTCGTGAAATTCGTTAAGATAACCTACGGGCATCAACACGCCTCCCGCTCTGAAATTTAAGGCATCCGAAATTTTAAAATTAAGGTAGGCGAATTCTAACTCTATCTCCTGGGCGGCGTGTTCAAAATCCACCTCCACGTCGAGATTGATCCAGTCATTGAAATCGTAGGAAAGGCCTATGACCATGCGATGGAAATCGAGTTCCGCCTTATCGCCATTGTCGTTCGGATTATTGTAATGCAACTCTCCATAACCGTGAAAGTGCACCTTCTTCAGGGCATCCCCCAGCCC
>CAYVLI010000193.1:3810-5639 GCA_964452105.1 uncultured Nitrospinota bacterium | reverse complement strand
TTGATGCGAAGCTCATATTTTTTCATCGATTTTCCCTCAAAAACTTTATCTCATCGTTAAATCGGTTATTTTTCATCCGTACAACCACAGCAGAGCCGTTCCCCACCGTTTTCATCGCCTGCTGATTTAATCGGATTTCAGCATGAGCTACAGTACTAAACGTCTATTATACGTTAAATTTCAGCCTCTTTTACCGCGGTTTACCCATCTCATCCTGCCGTTCATGAGACGCATCCTCCCCGCCATGCTCCAGGGGCTGGCACCCTTTCCGTCCTCATTGCCGGCCGCTGCCGGAACAGTACAGACGGCTTCCCCTGCGGAAAGGTGATTGTGAACAGCGTAGGAGACCGCAGCAACGATCTCCTCCTGTCTGCCGTCGGCCGCCAGCGCTATCGCAGTCGCCGCCGCGATTTCAGGAGTTACTTCGGGGGGAGGAGCGGGCTTTTCCATGACAGGTGGTGATGAAGCAGAAGGGGCTTCTTCTCTTGCGGTCCGACGCGCTTCCACCAACCCTATTATGGCCGCAAAAACCTTGACGAACACCACTAAAAGAATGAGGGAGACGAACACCGCCCCCATCCCCACCAGGGTAACGCTCCAACCTTTCCCCTGTCCTATTAGCTCCAGTATATTGCCCAATCTTCAACCCTCGCTTTTTCATCCCGGCAAAGATGAAATTTTCGATAGCGGAATGCAAAGTCCGCCGCCCCTGGCGTTTCGGACCTTCGATGGAGTCATTTTATCATTTACAATGGTATGTTCCCATGCTTCTTGGGCGGGATGGTATCCCGCTTGGTTTTGAGCATCTCCAGCGCCTGTACAAGCTTGGAGCGCGTCATCCTCGGTTCTATGACCTCATCTACATAGCCCAGTTCGGATGCAACGTAAGGATTGGCAAATTTCTGACGATACTCGTTTATGAGTTCGGTTCGTTTTTGTTCGGGTGATTCCGCCTCTTGTAATTCGCGGCGATAGATGATGTTCACCGCCCCCTCGGGGCCCATAACGGCTATTTCCGCCGTGGGGTAGGCGTAGCTGATGTCCCCGCGAATGTTTCTGGAGGACATGACGTCGAAAGCTCCGCCGTAAGCTTTCCTGGTGATTACGGTTATGCGGGGCACAGTGGCCTCACAATAGGCATAGAGCAGCTTGGCTCCATGTTTGATTATACCCCCGTGCTCCTGATCCACTCCCGGGAGAAAGCCGGGTACGTCCTCGAAGGTGATGATGGGAATGTTGAATGCATCCAGGAAACGCACGAAGCGGGCTCCTTTCAAGGATGCGTTGTTATCAAGGGCGCCGGCCATGAATCGCGGTTGATTTGCTACGATGCCCACCGAGCGACCGTTCAACCTGCCGAAACCGATGACCAGGTTCTGGGCGAATTGGGCCTGCACTTCCAGAAAGTAGTTGTCGTCCAGAACGGAGATTATGACGTCGCGGATATCGTAAGACTTGTTGGGGTTATCTGGAACGATCTCCTGCAGCGATTCATCGATTCTTTTGGGGTCGTCGGCGCATTGCACCGTCGGCGGATCCTCCATGTTGTTCTGGGGTACGAACTGCAGGAGGTCCTTTATCTGGTCGAGGCACTCCTTATCTTCCTTTGCTGAGAAATGAGCCGTACCGCTGATGGCGTTATGAGCGCGGGCTCCGCCCAGTTCCTCCATGGTTATCTCTTCGCGGAGAACGGCCCTGATGACATCGGGTCCCGTTATGAACATGTAGCTGGTCTTTTCCACCATGAAGATGAAGTCGGTAATGGCCGGTGAATAGACGGCGCCGCCCGCACAGGGCCCCATTATTGCGGATATTTGCGGGATGACGCC
>CAYVLI010000193.1:0-3710 GCA_964452105.1 uncultured Nitrospinota bacterium | reverse complement strand
ACGCCGTCTCCCGGTATCTTCCGCTTCTCCATCCCGAAGTTGTAACACTGATGGGTGACGAATTTGTCCATTTCGACGAACGTGTCCTTATCCAGGAAGTAATCGATACGCTCCCGGGCTGTCATTTTGCCAGATTCGTGCTGTTTGGCAATTCTGTCTTCACCGCCGCCAATTTCCGCTTCGCGGTTTTTTCGTCTGAGCTCCTCGAGTTTTTCCTGTATAGACATTTAGCGTCTCCCGGATAAGTCCTCTTTATGTTCTATCTGACTTTGTACTTCGTCAACTCGGCAGGCCAGGGCATAATAAAACGATTGTAAATTAACAAAATAGCTTCTCAAAGTCAATAAGACTGCGACCTTCCGGAATCAATTAAAACCGCCTTTTAAGTTTTCCCAGCGGCCGCTGGACTTAAGGATAAACTCTATAGCTTCCCGCACCGCTCCTTTTCCTCCAGGGAGCCTGGTAACGTATTGCGCGGCTTTTAATACATCTTCAACCGCATCGCAAACGGCTATGGGAAACCCTACTCTCCGCATAACGGGCATATCGGGTAGATCGTCCCCCATGTAAGCTACCTCGGCCGCCTCCCATCCCTTTTCTTTGAGCAGAGTTTCCAGCGCTTCGACTTTATCTTTCACCCCCTGCAGCACGGCCTCGATCCCCAGTTCCTCTGCTCTCTTGGACACCGCGAGGGAGCTTCTTCCCGTTATGATGGCCACGGCCAGTCCCGCCTGCCGAGCCATCTTTATACCGTACCCATCCTTGGTGTTGAATCGTTTGAGTTCTCTTCCCTCGCTGTCGTAAACGATGCCGCCATCGGTGAGCACGCCATCTACATCGAGGATGAGGACTTTGACCTTTTCAACGCTTTTATCAGACACGTATGGTCATACTCCATTTCAATCTTGTCCAATTTTTAAAGCTCGACCCTTCGATGCGATTACTTAAAAAGAGAGATTGAATCGAACCCGGAAGGGATTAAGAATCGATCGGCGGTATTTTGTCGGTATAGCTCCTTTGCCCTACAGCACTCCTGCACGGAGCAGGTCGTGGAGGTGGATGATTCCCGCCACCTTGTAATCATGGTCCACTACAAGCAATGAGGTGATGGCATGGCGCTCCATCATCATCCCGGCTTTTGCCGCCAGCGCGTCCCGTTCGATGAGCTTTGGGTCAGTGGTCATGAAATCCTTTGCCCGCGCTGAAAAAGGCTCCTCCGAACGTTCCAGGAGCCGTCTGAGGTCTCCGTCCGTTATTACTCCCTTGAGGGTTCCCCGGGCATTCGTCACCGTGGTCATACCGAATCTCTTGGCGGATATCTCACTGATAATTTCCGCCAATTCGGCCTCTTCCTGAACACAGGGTATTTCCTCGCCCGTATGCATCAGATTCCCTATGGAAAGCGGGAGGCGCTTGCCCAGCGAGCCACCGGGGTGCAGCAAGCTGAAATCGTCCATGGTGAAGCCTCTTTTTTTGAGCAGGGCGACGGCTAATGCATCTCCCATGGCCAGTGCAGCCGTGGTGCTGGCGGTGGGCACATGGCCCATGGGACACGCTTCCCTGTCCACGCTGACGTCCAGAACCACGTCGCATCGCTCGGCCAGCGAGGAGCGAGTCTTCCCTACGATACCAATGAGCTTTATATCGAAACGCTTGAGAGCGGGGAGTATGTTTATCAACTCTTCCGTTTCACCGCTGTTGGATATTCCGACCACTACGTCTCCACGGGTGACCATCCCCAGGTCCCCGTGGCTGCCTTCGGCAGGGTGCAGGAAGAAGGCGGGGGTCCCGGTGCTGGCAAAGGTCGAGGCTATCTTCTTGCCCACCAGCCCGGATTTGCCCATGCCGCTTACGATCACCTTGCCCTTGCATTCGTAAAGTATGTTCAGGGCATGAACGAAGGGTTCCCCGATACGGGGAATCAACTCGTTTATGGCGTTGCTCTCTGTGGCCAGCACTTCCCTGGCCAGTGCTATGATTTCCTTCCGGTCGCTCATTCAGACACCGCTCAAACTTTCTTTAGAATTAACATGAGTAAAAGGGCATTGCAATCAATCAGGCAATGATAGCAAACGCTTGAAATTGATGCAATTATATTCAGGAGGAGGGTCCGCATTGGCCTATCTATAAGCGCTTCCCGGCAATCAAGGGGCGAGCTCCGGGTGTTTTTCCTTTATCCATCCCCCAGCGAAGGAATTGAAATTCCCTGCCTCTTCAAGTAGCTCGTCGGCCTCCTTCCTTGCAATTTCCCCCGCACGGTCATAATCCGTTATGTTCCGTTTTGAGCGGCAGGCATCAAAATAATCCAGTAGCTCATGATGTTCCTCACCCAGGACGTCCCGTACGGCCTGGAATGTGGTGGCGTGGTGCCAGGTACCGGTTGATCTGTATCCGTTACAGCGAAGTATGGCTGTGGCCGTCTGCAGGACCGCGTTATAGGCTGTGGCAAACCTTCTGTCCGGCGATAGGCCCTTGAGGGAGGCATCCTTGAGGTCTCTCTCTACGATGCGGAACAGATCAGTTATCTCTCTCTTCGAAGTCTTCTGCCGTCTGAGCCTACCTTCTCTTAGCAAGTCTCTTAAGTTCATCTTCGTTCCCTATTATGAATATTTTCGGCCCTCTTAAGACTTCGGTGAGGAAGTGGTCTCCTCGGGAAAGCCTATTCCTGAACTCTGAAGATGTGATGACCATGGTGTTGACCTCTCGCCTTGAAAAGGCCTCCGACTTTGAGAAAGCGGAATGGAGTTTCCTGCTACTGATATCGCCTATGACCATGAGGTCTATGTCGCTCTCGGGTGTCTCCTGGTTCTCCGCATAAGAGCCGTATATAAAAGCGACCTCAATGTCCAGATCGTCCACCATCTCCCTCAGAAGGGCTTCCAGTCCCATTGTTTTCATGACCACGCTCTTAATCTCGGGAAAAATAGAGGAATCCTGGTTCGCTCTGTAATACGTCCTGTTTCCGTCGGCCTCCTTCACCAGCAGTCCGCAGATCTCCAACCTGGCAGCTTCCCTCTGAATGGTGCGGAGGGGGAGCTGGGTCAGCGTCTCAATCTGCCTGAGATAGTAACGGTTTCTGGGGTTAAGGAAGAACAGCCCCAGGAGCTTGGCCCTGCTATTGGACGAGAGTAGGGTTTTCAGCAACTTTTTCCACCTCTGTATAAATATTTTAGTCAATTGTATAAAAGTTTTAGTCAACACACAATATAAATCTTACACAGGAGTTACCTCAAAAAAGGTATCCACCGGATGAATCCGGTGGTTCGTCCCGGATATTCTGCCATTATAAACTGTTACCTATGTCTACAGTCTATAGTCTATACACCCTGCGGACGGTTGAGGAGCTCTAACACTTGAAAGGGTGGGTATCCGTTACTTGTGCTGTCGGGTCTCCGCACCCAACAGCATGGTAATGCGAGCCTCGCTTGAATGCCGGTGAAAGTGCTTTTGCCGAAAGACGTTGATAAAAGCGATGAAATATGCCAAGAATAGGGGGTGTAGAGGATGTGGCAGCAACCTGGCCTTCACGGATGTAAACAGATTTTAGCACCTGGCTGGTTAAAAGCAGTGATGGCGGAAAGGAAATAGCAGATGTGGATCAAAGAACCATGTACCGTGAACGATAGGCTGGAATATCTCGGCGGATTCGATATGTGCACCTATCTCCTTAAAGGCGAGGAGTACATGCTCGTCGAGGGCGCCATGAGCTT
>CAYVLI010000192.1:0-5645 GCA_964452105.1 uncultured Nitrospinota bacterium | reverse complement strand
GACGCTTCAAGCTGAAGGTTTCCGGACGCGGGTTCGATTCCCGCCGCCTCCACCACCTTATTTGTAATAATATCAATACTTTAACCTTTCCTAAACCCCCTTAAATTGAGGCCCCAGAGAGGCCCCAGAGCACTAAGATACCCCTCGAAAAACCGTCCGTGGAATAAATTCTTCGTGATAATATTGCTGGAAAGACTCGTATATTTCTAAGGATTATTATTGAATAATAAGGTTTACATATAATGTAAAAGGATATATATTATATGAACGGTGGTAGATGATTTGCAGTAACACTTTTTTCAGCCAAAGAGGGGAAAATCAATGAAAATTCTGGAAAAGTCTTCGTATGCGCTCTCTGGGATGCTTTTCTACATTATCGACTCCTTTGTAGAAAAAGGAAAGATAACACGAAAGCAGGTTCCGGCTTTTGTAGACTTCAAAATAGAAGGATTTGATGATATTTTGAAGCTTGAAGTAAAGTCTTGGAGCAGGTATGTTGCACAGAGGAAAGATCAGAAACCAGATGAATTTGTCCAATGGGAAAAGTCTCAGTTCGCCCGTTACGACTCCGAAAAAATTATGGAGGAACTAAAGAGTAAGGTTGTTGAAATAAACACCCATCTGCCTAAAAATGTGATGAAGGTCTTTAAGGCAGATGAGGGAAAGTCTTGCTGGAATGAGTTTGCCTCCAAACTGTCCTCACCTGATGTTTATATGCTCGGCGCGATAGAAAAGACTACCATGTATTTTCCTGCTTCAATTTTCAACGCCCTTAAGCAATATGTGAAAATGAGCCCAGAGCACAACACGATAAGGGACGTGGTGGTGACAGCTATTGTGAACTATATGTGAGGGGATTGCACGCGAAAGTATTAGGCACATCCCGATAAATTTTTGAATAGCCACGGCAACGTAAATCTGTTCAGGTTTGCAAGGCCGTGGCTTTTGTTTATAATAGGTGTTTAAAAGGTCGAGATTTTCTATCCTGCATCAGTTGCGGCATATGATGGTCACATCAGAGAAGGTAGAGAGAGCGGCTGGCAACAGGGATCCCGAAGAGCTCGTAGTGTAAACGAATTTCTCTGCTGCCAAAATGTCGCAGAAGGAGGAACCGTTATGAACAAACATCCATCACTGGAGGTAAAGGTCTGGGGAGACTTCGCCTGCTTCACCAGGCCGGAGATGAAGGCAGAGCGCGTCAGCTATCCCGTCATGACCCCTTCTGCCGCCCGCGGCATGCTTGAAGCTATCTTCTGGAAACCCGAGTTCAAGTGGCATATCAGAGAAATTTGGGTGCTAAAAGAAATACGTTACTTTTCCATCCTGCGTAACGAGGTGAACAACAAGGCATTGACCTCCAAGGTGACAAAAATGCTGAAATTGGGTGATGCTTATTACGCCGAGGAAGATAGAGCACAGCGCCACACACTTGCCTTACGCGACGTATCGTATCTCGTTAAAGCCGATGCCGTTCTTTCCCCTCATACATCCGATGACCCGGCTAAATATCGGGACCAATTCCGCCGCCGTGTCGCCCGCGGGCAATACCACCACACCCCTTATTTGGGCTGCCGTGAGTTCAGCGCCTATTTCGGCCCGCCGGAGGGAAGTGAACAGCCCATAGACACAAACGAGCCGTTAGGCAGGATGCTCTTCGACCTGAACTACACCCCCGACGGCTCGGGGCACGCCACGCCTCGATTTTTCGACGCAGGCCTCGAAAAGGGTATTCTGCATGTGCCGCCGGAACTGTACGGAAAGGAGGTATGACCATGCTCCTTGAGAAGCTGTGCGAATACTCTGAGTGCATTGATTTACCTCCGCCCATGTATCAAAAGACCCCTATTCGGTGGATTATCGAGTTGGATTCAGAAGGTAAGCTAAGAGGTTTTATCGAAACCGAGGGTGTAACTGGAAGAAAGAACCGCGGCAAAGAATATCTTGCTCCTCACATTGGCCGTTCCTCAGGCATCAGAGCAAAGCTGCTGGCAGATAACGGTGAATACGTATTGGGCGTGGCCCGCAACCCGGGAAAGGAAGAGAGGGTGAGAGAGTGTCATAAGGCTTTCGTTGAGCAGGTCAGGGATTGTGCGGAGGCAACCGATGGACAAGCCGTCAGAGCAGTCCTTCGATTCCTTGAGAATCTGAACGCCGATGCGTTATCAATCCCTGATGAATTTAATCCTGTGGACACCCTCACCTTCAGTATTGAGGGTATTATGCCCATCAGTCTGCCAGTTGTGCAGGAGTACTGGGCCTGTGCGTCGGGCGGGCAAAGTTCGGGCGATGAACGCGATACTCCATCTGATCTGATGGAATGCCTGATCTGCGGCGAGATGAGGCCCGCAGTCAAAAGGCTGCCTTTTAAAATCAAGCGCATCCGCGGCGGGCAAGCTTCTGGCACTGCGTTAATCTCAGCCAACGCGCCAGCCTTCGAGTCGTACGGGTTGAAGGCTTCACTAATAGCTCCTACCTGCAGGGAGTGCGGGGAGCGCTTCAGCAAGGCTGCCAACCATCTCATTGAGGGGGAGAACACCCACCTCCGGGTTGGACCGGTCGTATATATTCTCTGGGCCAAAGAGGAGCAAGGTTTCAACCCTGCTTCTTTTCTTTCCGATCCCGATCCAGTGGAAGTGCAGGCCCTCATTAAATCGGTATTCAAGGGTGATCGCTCAGCCGCTGAGCTGGATGTAACTCCCTTTTATGCTACAGCGTTCTCAGCCAGTGGCGGGCGGGTGGTGGTGCGGGATTGGCTTGAGACGACAGTACGCGAAGCCAAGGAGAACCTCGCCCGATACTTCCTTCTCCAGCATATTGTCGGCACCTACGGCGAGGAAGGAAAGCCTTTCGGACTATATACACTTTCTGCGTCGACGGTCAGGGATGCGAACAGGGGTCTGCTGCCGAACGTGCCAAAGGCCCTCCTGCACGTGGCTCTCAAAGGCGGGCAACTTCCCCGTTGGTTGCTCTACCAAGCGGTCAAGCGCAACATTGCAGAGCGTAGCGTCACCTGGAATCGGGTGGCCCTCATCAAGATGGTGCTTCTTTCTCAACGACCCCTATCCGCGGAGGATGATGAAATGGTAAATCTCAACCCCGACAATTCTGCTCCTGCATACTTGTGCGGCCGGCTCATGGCGGTGCTGGAGTCCATTCAACGCGCCGCCATACCCGGGGCGGGTTCCACTATCATAAATCGTTTCTTCAGGACAGCCTCGTCCGCCCCCGCTACGGTTTTCGGTCGCCTCGTGATCGGAGCACAGGCGCATCTGGGTGTGCTTCGCAAGGAGAAACGGGGCACCTACGAGGCACTGCAACGAAGGCTTGAGGAAGTCATGGCTAAACTGAGGTCGTACCCCAAGACACTGACTCTGGAGCAACAAGGTCTCTTCAGCCTGGGATACTATCATCAGCGGGCTGCCAATCGAGCTGAGGCCGTAGCCCACATTCAGGCGAAGAAAGATGCAGCCGAAGAGCAAGCGGACGAATAGCTCAAGAACAAGAAAATGTTAGACACAGGAGATAAAGCGATGAACAATGGAATTTACAACAATATAAACCGCCGCCATGATTTCGTGCTCCTTTTCGATGCTGCCGACAGCAACCCCAATGGAGACCCCGATGCCGGCAATCTGCCCCGTGTGGACCCTGAGACCATGCAGGGTCTGGTCACCGATGTATGCCTTAAGCGCAAGGTTAGGAACTACGTGGACGCCGCGCACGGCGACCAGGGACGATTCAGGATCTATATCCAGAACAAAGGCATTGCCCTTAATGATATGCATCAACTTGCCTATAAAGACCTGCAGATAAAATCCACCGGCACGAAACAGAAGCGTGGAGAGGTCGATAAAGCCAGGGAGTGGATGTGCGAAAATTTCTATGATATAAGAACTTTCGGGGCAGTGATGACTACGGGAGTCAACTGTGGCCAGGTGCGGGGCCCTGTTCAGATGACCTTCGCCCGCTCGATAGACCCCGTCGTGCCGTTAGATCTCTCCATAACCCGCATCGCTATCACACGGCCGGAAGACGCGGGCACGATGGAAGGAGAAGAAGCTGAAGGTGGCGGCAAGACAACGGAGATGGGTCGGAAAGCGCTGGTTCCCTACGGCCTCTACCGCGGGTATGGATTCTTCAACCCTTTTTTTGCCAGGCAGACCGGCTTTACCGACGAAGACCTGGCCCTTTTCTGGCAGGCGCTGCGGAATATGTGGGACTTGGACCGCTCGGCCAGCCACGGGCTCATGGCCTGCCGCGGCCTCTACATCTTCAGCCACGAGAGTGAACTGGGCAATGCCCCTGCCCATACGCTCTTTGACAGAATAGAAGTCAAGCGAAATGAGGGAGTCGAAGCGCCGAGGCGGTTTTCCCATTACAGGGCTGAGGTTAAGGAGGACAATCTCCCGCAGGGTATCACCCTCACCAGGCTGGTGGGCTGAGAGGAATGGCGGCGTGGAACTGACCGATTGGGACGAAACGGATATAGTCATGATCTCAGCCCTGGAACACTACAGCTACTGTCCTCGTCAGTGTGCGCTCATCCACACGGAGCAGACCTTTGACGAAAACATTTACACGATGCGCGGACGTAGGGTTCACGAGACAGTGGATAGAGCGTTGTCGGAGACCAGGGAAGGGGTGCGGGTGGAGCGAGGGTTGAACCTATGGTCGGAGCGGTTGGGCATGATGGGGCGGGCCGATGTGGTGGAGTTCTATAGTGCGATTCCCTATCTCGTCGAATACAAAGTCGGCCCCAGGCGCATCTGGGGACATGTGGAAATACAGATCTGCGCGCAGGCCCTCTGCCTCGAGGAGATGACGGGGTGCACCATCCCGCACAGGGCCGTTTATTATCACGGCTCCCGCAGGAGGAAGGAAGGGGTGTTCGACCAGGGCCTGAGGGAGCAAGTGGAAGATGCGGTGGAAGCCGTCCGACGAGCCGCGAGAGCTTCGCGCCTATCTCAAAGAGCTTTTCACGACGGGTGAAAAGGATGAGGGGGGAGTACAATGAAGGAGATTCTGAACACGCTCTATATTATGACCCAGGGTGCCTATGTTCACCTGGATCACGAGACACTCCTCGTAAAGGTAGAGGGCGAAATTAAGCTTCGTGCTCTGCTCCATCACCTGGGAGCCATCGTCTGCTTCGTGGACGTGCTGATGACCCCCGCCCTCATGGGTCGCTGTGCGGAAGATGGCCGATCGATAGTTTTTTTGAGCCAGAGCGGGCGCTTCAAGGCCAGGGTGGAAGGGCTTGTGAGCGGCAACGTCCTGCTCCGCTGCACCCAGCATCGTGTATCGGATGCTCAAACTCTCTCAACGGGCATTGCCCGCAATATCGTGGCAAGCAAGGTTCGCAAAAATCTGCTCCCTACCGCAGGTTAAATGCGGGTTTGGAAAGCTGCTGTAGCATCCGACCTTCGGGTCGGATGAGGATTGAAACGAATTGTTATTGAGTGCGATGGGAAGCACTGGCATCGTTGCATTCGACCTTCGGGTCGGATGAGGATTGAAACCCACGGATGTGGGGATGAACCGTGGTCATCTTGGAGAGGCGGGATTACGGGAAAGTGTTATCTCAAGGTCAGGTTCGCATAAGCCCCCTTATGCGAACCTGTTCCTCTCGGGAGTCCCATACTAAT
>CAYVLI010000191.1:3134-5650 GCA_964452105.1 uncultured Nitrospinota bacterium | reverse complement strand
GCGGGCACCGCTATGATGAAAGGCGCCAGCACATAAAAGGGCTTGTTAACTTGATCCGGGATTATGTCTTCTTTCATGAAGTTCTTTATGCCGTCTGCGAGCGGCTGAAAAAACCCCTCCGGACCCACCCGGTTCGGCCCGAGGCGATCCTGCACGAAGCCTGAAATTCTCCTTTCGGCGAGGGTCATGTAGGCCACTATGGTAATCATCACACCGAAGACGATGACAATTTTAATTATGAGAAGTACGACGTCCAGCAACACCGTTATCAATACCTCTTAAGTTCTCCGGATGAAACCGGTAATAGTGCACCCCAACGCTATAACTGAATCCCCTTATCCCCCAGGGCACTGTAAGATATCGAACCGTAAGCGCGAACCTCCCGGGCGATCTCTTCCATCACCTCGGCCGGACTACTGTAAGGCGCATCCACGCCCATTCTTTTCGATAATTCACGGAGGATTTCCCGGTCTGCCCTGCATCCTTCCGGCCCTGCTACCGCTTTCCTGAACCTCTGCACTCTGCCGCGGTAGTTGGTGAAGGCGCCCTCCTTCTCGAAGCAGAAGAGGCCGGGCAGAACGAATGTAGCCTTTTTGGCCGTTTCGGTCGATACCGGGTCTATCACCACGAGAAGCTCCAGCTTCTCCAGGGCCTCGGAAACGGCTCCGTCATCGGTATGAGACAGTCCCATCGGGTCTGCCCCCATAATGAACATCGCCCGCAGTCTGCCGTCCTTAACGGCCTCGAACATCTCCCGCGCCTTCAAGCCGCCATCGCCTGGCGCCACCCCCATATCCAAGGCTCCCCTGAAGTTGGGAGAAGGGTCGGCCCTGAGAAGTAACCCATCCACGGCATCTTCGCTCTCTCCCTTCCGGCCATTATCCATGAGGCCCAGATTTGGCGAACCTATAACGCCGCGTATGAACCTGGCGAAAAGGTAATTTGCTTCATTGCTGGCCTGGCTGGAGCCGAGGCCGCCAACGGCCCCTGCCCCCCACTTCTTCAGCAGCTCTTTTAATCTCCCTGCTATTCCTTCGAAGGCCTGCTCCCAGTCTATGGGAATGAACTTTCCATCTTCTCTCATCATGGGCGATTTGAGCCTGTTCCCGTCCTCCATGACCCTGTGCGTGAACCTCCCCCGGTCGCACATCCACGCACCGTTTACCTCTGGGTTCTCGCGCGGGGTAATCCTTAAAATCTGATTATCCTTCACCCACAGGTTGACATTGCACCCTGTGCTGCAACCGGGGCAAACAGACTCAACGGGCGTAAGGTTCCACACTCTCGCCTTGAATCTGAAGTCCCTGCTCGTAAGCGCGCCCACCGGGCACAACTCCACAAGGTTTCCGGCATAGTTGTTCTCTACGGGGAACTCCACATAAGTTCCTACGTCTTTCTTGCCTCCGCGGTTGAAGGATCCCAAGATTTCCTCGCCCATCACTTCCCGGCAGAAGCGCACGCAGCGGAGACAATGCACGCAGCGATTCATGTTCCTGACCAGTCGGCTGCCTATGTCGATGCGGGGGTAGGTGCGCTTGGTCCCCTCGAACCGGCTGGCTGGTGAACCATACTGGTAAACATAATCCTGAAGCTTACATTCTCCCGCCTGATCGCAGATGGGGCAGTCGAGGGGGTGGTTCAGCAGCAGGAACTCCAGAATGCCTCTGCGGATACAGGCAATTCTCCCGGAGTTGGTAACGACTTCCATGCCGTCGCGCACCGGGGTGGAGCAGGCTGTCTGCAGCTTGGGCAATCCCGCGACCTCCACCAGGCACAGCCTGCATGTCCCGCTGAGGCTCAGGTGCTTCTGATAGCAGAGATGAGGTATATCAACACCCGCCTTCTGCGCTGCCTTGATTATAGTGGAGCCGTCTTCGACCTCCACCTCCGTTCCATCGATTTTTACCAGAGCCATAATATCTTTGCGTCGAACCTAAAAGTTTCTGAAGAGTGGCGTGGGGGAAATCTTTCTTCTAAAAGGTTCCCTCACATTCTTTATCCCCCGGCCTGAACCACGCAGCGCCCCTCGCGCACGTGTGCTTCGTATTCGTCCCGGAACTTCTGTATGCTGCTCCTCACCGGCCCCACCGCCGCGTCGCCCAGTGGGCACAAACACATACCGGCGATGTTGTTGCAGATGTCCAGGAGCAGGTCGATATCTTCCTTCTTCCCCTGCCCCTCTTCTATACCCTGTATTATCTTGACCATCCATGGGACGCCCTCCCTGCACGGGGTGCACTGCCCGCATGATTCATGGGCGTAAAACCTGGAAAGCCGCAGGGCTACCCCTACTATGCAGGTGGTCTCATCCATGACTATTATGGAACCGGCGCCGAGCATGGTACCGGCCGCGGCCAGAGAGTCGAAATCCATGTTCACGTCGATGTCTTCCGCTCTGAGCATGGGAGTGGAGGAACCACCCGGTATAACCGCCTTAAGCTGCTTGCCTCCTCTTATCCCGCCGCAGTGATCGTATATTATCTCCCGTAGAGGTGTGCCCATAGGGAGTTCGTAGA
>CAYVLI010000191.1:1444-3034 GCA_964452105.1 uncultured Nitrospinota bacterium | reverse complement strand
CCGCAGTGATCGTATATTATCTCCCGTAGAGGTGTGCCCATAGGGAGTTCGTAGAGGCCGGGCTTTTCCACATGCCCGCTCACGGGGAAAAGCTTGGTCCCCGCGCTCTTCTCCGTGCCGAAGCCGGTGAACCATTCCGCCCCCTTGAGTACTATATCCGGAAGATTGGAGAGGGTCTCCACGTTGTTTATGACCGTGGGGCTCTGATACAGGCCCACCGCCGCCGGGAAGGGTGGTTTAAGCCTCGGCTCTCCCCTCTTGCCCTCCAGCGACTGGAGCATGCCCGTCTCCTCGCCGCAGATGTAAGCGCCTGCTCCCCGGTAGAGGATGATATCCAGGTCGTAGCCTTTTCCCAGGATGTTCTTGCCCAGGTAATTATGCTCGACGGCCTCTTCGATGGCCTTTTCCAGCATCCGGTAGGATTTCACGAACTCGCCCCGGATGTAAATGAACGCCCGGTGCGCCCCGATGGCATAGCTGGCAATGGCCACCCCTTCCAGGAGCATGTGAGGGTCGTGCTCCATTATCCAGCGGTCCTTGAAGGTCCCCGGCTCCCCCTCATCGGCATTACAGGCCAAGTACTTGGGTTTCGGGGAATCCTTGGGCACGAAGCTCCACTTCAGCCCGGCGGGGAACCCCGCTCCCCCCCTACCCCGCAGACCGGATTTCTTCACCTCTTCTATCAACTCGTCGGGGGTGAACTCGTCAAGCGCCCTGGCTAACCCCTTGTACCCGCCGTGCTCTTCATAGACTTCTATGCGGTGCACATCGGGGATATTTTCATGCTTCAGCAGAATCTTTTCCATCTCATTTCAACTCGTTCAAACGGAAAGTTATATTTTATTCCCTTTCAAGGCCGAATCAAAAACATCACTCATGAGCTTTACCGGACAGCTCGTCGAGTATGCGGTCTATCTTCTCCTCGGTCAGGTTTTCGTAATATTCGTCGTTTATCTGCATCATGGGCGCCGTACCACAAGAGCCCAGGCATTCAACAGTGGAGAGGGTGTACTTGTTGTCCGGAGTCGTCTCCCCTACTTTAACGCCCAGCTTATTGGATATATATTCCACCACATGCTCTGCTCCCAGCAGGGAACAGGAGATGTTGTTGCACACCTGGACATGGTACCTGCCCACAGGCTGTTTGTTAAACATGGTGTAGAAGGTGGCTACGCCGTACACTCGAGCAGGCGGAAGATCAAGCAATCCGGCCACGTAATCCATGGTCTCCGTGCTCAACCAGCCGAACTCATCCTGGGCAATATACAGCACCGGTATGAGGGCCGCCTCCTTGTCGCCCAGCTTCTCCACTATCTTGCGGGCCTCTTCCTGCCCTTTCTGCGAGAACTCTACTGCCATACTCACGCCTCTCGTTTTCGATCAGCGGTCAAGTTCACCGGCTATGATGTTCAGGCTTCCCAGCACCGACACCAGGTCTGAGAGCATACCCCCTTCTATCATCCGGTGGAAAGCCGAATAGTTGCAGAAGGAGGGTGAGCGGATATGCATCCGATAAGGTTTGCTCTCTCCGGTGCTCACGATATAGAAACCGAGTTCGCCGTTGGGAACCTCTATACTCTGATAGACCTC
>CAYVLI010000191.1:0-1344 GCA_964452105.1 uncultured Nitrospinota bacterium | reverse complement strand
GTAAAAGCTCCCAGGTCCATACTGGCCGTGCCCAGCCACAGCAGGTGGTCTGCTATTCGTGAGAGCTCGCACAGGATGACCCTCATATAGCGACTGCGGGGGGTGATTTCGAGGCCCAGCAGCTTCTCCACGGCCAAGACGTAACCTATGTTATTGGAGAGAGGGGCCAGGTAGTCCAGCCTGTCGGTATGTACTATGAATTGGTGGTAAGTATGGTGCTCGGCCAGCTTCTCGAATCCACGGTGCAGGAAGCCGATGTGCGGCGTGGCCTTGACCACGGTCTCTCCATCCAGCTCGAGCACTATGCGCAACGTCCCGTGGGTGGCAGGATGCTGAGGCCCGAAGTTGAGGGTCATGACCTCTGTTTTAAGCCCGGTGCCGCTCTCAACCATCTATCAGTTTTACCTTTCCGTCCGATTATGATTTTTCACTAATCGCTCTTGATGCGCTTCTTCATCATCTCTTCGTAATCGACGTCCTCGGGTCCCTGCAGAGGAAAATCCTTCCTCAAGGGATGCCAGGGATAGTCGTCGGGCATCAATATCCTGCGCAGGTCGGGGTGCCCCTCAAAATTTATGCCGAACATATCGAAAGTTTCGCGCTCGTGCCAGTTTGCCGTCTTCCAGATGTCCACGCACGACGCCACAGACTCATCCTCCGCCAGCGGCACCTTCACCCTGAATCGATGCTTATGCTCTATGGAGTAAAGGTTGTAAACCACTTCGAAGCGGGGTTCCTTCCCCAGGTTATCCACGGCGGTGAGGTCCGCCAGGAAATCGTAGCTCAGCTCCGGGTCATCCCTCAGGTAGCGGAGGACCTCCAGTATCCCTCTCTTATCCACATAGACGTATACCTGGTCCCTGAACTCCGCGGCATCCAGGACGTAGTCTGGAAACTTTTCTTTCAGCTTTTTCAGGGTAAGGTTATCTTCCATTTTATCTGCTGCCTACTGTTGCGTCGAAGTCCTGTCGGCTATCGTGTCCTTTTCCACTTTCTTCTGAATCTGCATTATGGCGTATATGAGTCCTTCCGGCCTGGGAGGACATCCGGGTACGTAAACATCCACCGGCAACACCCTGTCCACCCCTTGCAGCACACTGTAGGTATTGAACAGACCGCCGGAGGATGCGCATGCACCCATGGCGATGACCCATTTGGGCTCGGTCATCTGGTCATAAATCTTTTTGAGAACCGGGGCCATCTTGTGGGTTATGGTCCCGGCAACGATCATGAGGTCCGCTTGCCGGGGTGAGAAACTCATGCGCTCTGCGCCGAACCTGGCCAGATCGAACTTGGAGCAGAAGGCGGCCATCATCTCTATGGCGCAGCAAGCCGTTCCGAAAG
>CAYVLI010000190.1:0-5650 GCA_964452105.1 uncultured Nitrospinota bacterium | reverse complement strand
AATCGTTGGCCTCGATGGCTACCTGCCTGCCGTCTATATTGCCGAAGCCGACTACCTTGCTGTCTGCGGGGGACTTCTCTTCCATGCCCGGCATATCCGAATGGTTGAGCATGCCCACTTCGAGGAAAGTGCCCGGATCGAGCAGGCGGTCTATCCTTTCACGAGCCGCCAGGCGCCCTGCTTCGTGTTGTCGTCGGACCTTCTCCTGTCCGCCCATCTTGAGTGCGCGTTCCCTGCGCCTGTGAAGCTCTTCCCTCTGTTTCTCGAAGCCCATTTCCCCTCCCTGAATGATTTTCGCCTCTGCGTGATATTTGAAATGTGCGGCTACTATTTATTCTGGCGACTACAATTATAGACGAGCCCCGTTTAAGGACAACAAAAATCGATTTGAACGGAACGCTTCAGAGCAATGAATCGAGAGGATTCATGGAGCGGTTTCTCGGGTTATGCGGGGTCATGAAGGCAGAATACTTATAGATCGGGGGCATCCTCGTAGTGTGGATTGATTGCCAGCGGAAGATAGTTGTGATATTTTTAGTGAGTCCTGTGGGAAAACTACCACGCAAACCATCGCCTTGGGAGGTAATAATGGAAATAGAGACAATCCGCGAAATGATACCCGCTACTCGCAATTCTATATATCTGAACACGGGAGCAGGGGGCCCCATGCACCTTTCAGTTAGAGAAGCTATTACTGCGAGCATGGATCTGGAGTACCAGAACGGCCCGTACACTCCTCCCGTATGGACTGACAGGAAAACGCTGGTTCCCTCGGTCAGGAAGAAGGTGGCATCTCTAATAGGCGCCGGGGAGAACGAGGTCGCCCTCACGGATAACACCAGCTCAGGAATAAACATCATTGCCAACAGCATCGATTGGTCGAAAGGAGACGAGGTAGTAATATCGGATGTCGAGCACCCGGGCGGATATCTACCATGGTTTAATCTGGAGAAGCTGAAGGGCATCAAGACCGTTATCGTCCCCGTAGGCGAAAACGATGAGCAATTCCTTTCAGCCTTGAAAGGCGCCATGACGGACAGGAGCCGGCTGGTCTGCTTGAGCCACGTCGCCTGGTGCCTGGGGCGCAGGCTGCCCCTGGTAGAGGTTGTCGAGGCGACCCGGGAAAGGGGGGTACCCTGTTTGGTGGACGGAGCTCAATCCATCGGGCAAATGGAGGTCAACGTGAAAGAGGTGGGAGCGGATTTCTACTCCTTCCCCGGCCACAAATGGCTCATGGGCCCCATGGGAACAGGCGCCCTCTACGCATCGCCGGAGGGCATGAAGCGGGTCAAATATACATCGGCAGGTTTCTATTCCGGTTCTTCTTATGACCTGGCCGGGGCCGAATTCAAACCTTATGAAGATTCCCGCCGCTTCGAGATAGCTACTCGCAGCTCCTTTCTGCTTGCAGGCCTGGGTGCGGCGCTGGATCTGGCTGCCGGTCAGGGCATCTCTATCATAGAGAGCGCCATACGGACCAAGGCCACTGCAATGCTCGATTATCTCTCGGCAATGGACGGCGTGACGGTTTATTCACCAAGAGATAAGCGGGGCAGGGCGCATTCGGGCCTGGTCTCTTTCAACATAGATGGGAAGGACCCCGAGGAAGTCGTCCATGAACTGTGGCGTGTGGGTAACATCGCGGCCCGTTGGGTGCCCGATCCAAGGGCGGTAAGGCTGGCGATACACTACTTTATCACTGAGAAAGAATTGGAAAGGGTCAAAGAGGTGATAGGGCAAATCATCACAGCTTGAACATCATCGATTATCCGACCAGTAGAATATTATGGCGAAAAAAGGGGGTGGAAAAGTTGCATATCCACCCCCTTGCTTTACTGAATCATATCAGACGCCCGCCTTGATTTTTACCAGGCGGTCCCTGTGATAAGAAGCGTCGCCGAAGAGGTGGTCGTTACACCTGGCGCGCTTGA
Source organism: uncultured Nitrospinota bacterium (assembly GCA_964452105.1). Taxonomy (GTDB): domain Bacteria; phylum JAUXIQ01; class JAUXIQ01; order JAUXIQ01; family JAUXIQ01; genus CAYVLI01. The sequence goes on along the minus strand of CAYVLI010000190.1, from coordinate 3,719 downwards.
AATAGAGGTGGGCGTCGTGCTCCCAGGTGAAGCCTGTACCGCCCAGAATCTGGATAAGGTCTCCAGAAGCTTTGCGATAAGTGTCGCTGCAGTAGGACTTAGCCATAGAAACGGCTTCAGAGGCTTCGGGAATCCCTTCGCTGACCGCCCAGGCGGCATAGTATGCGACTGATTTAGCGCTCTCCGCCCTGAGCATCGTGTCGGCGCAGATGTGTTTGATGGCCTGGTAGCTGCCTATGGGCTGATCGAAGGCGATTCGTGTCTTGGCGTAATCGACTGCCAGTTCGAGGCATTTGTCGGTTCCACCTATCATCTCCATGCACAGGGCGGCGTTAGCTATGTCTGTGATCTTCTCGATTACAGGCCAGCCCTCACCCTTCGCTCCTAAAATAGCGCCGGCGGGAACTGCCACGTTTTCGAAATTGACCTCGCACTGTTTTCTCCCGCCATCCATAGTTTTTAACTGCTCTATGGAAAGCCCCTGTGCATTGGATTCGACCAGAAATAGCGTAATACCCTTTGCCGGGTCTCCGCCTTCATCAGTTCTCGCTGCGCAGATAATGTAGTCTGCCAGGTGAGCATCCAGCACAAAGAGCTTTATGCCGGAAATGGCGTAGCCGTCGCTAATGGTCGTGGCCTTGACTGAATTAATGGCTGCGGGTGAAAGGGCTGGGTCACATTCCGTGAGCGCCAGAGTCGCTCTGGTTTCTCCCATGGCAAGGTTCGGAAAGATAGCTTTCTTTTGCTCTTCGCTTCCCGCCAGCCTTATCGTTTCCCCACCCAGAATAACCGACGAGAAGAAAGGACCGGGCATCGGCCCGCGGCCCATCTCTTCAAAGACCACGGCTATATCCATGAAGGACATGCCTATGCCGTCATACTCTTCCGGCACCAGGAGACCCATCCACCCCAACTCGGCCATCTTATTCCAGACTTCATCCGTGATGCCCTTCTCTTTTTCCCACATTTCCCGAACGTACTCGGGCGGACATTCGTTCTCCACAAAGTTGCGTGCGGAGCGTTTTAGCATATCCTGTTCTTCTGTAAAAGCTGTATCTACCATTATCAGAACTCCCTTCTATCAAGTTCACGCAAATTCATGGTCGTTATTTTTTAACTGCGGCTCTTGCAGCGTCCTTGGGCAATCCCAACACCCTCTCACCGATTATATTCTTCTGTATCTCCGAAGTTCCCGCTTCGATGGTGTTTGCCCGCGACCGTAGAAACCCGTACTGGTAGATACCGTCCTCAAGCGCCCATTTGGAACCGTGAACGAGTTGATGGTAAGGGCCTTCCAGGTCCATGGCGAACTCCTGCATGGCCTTGTTCATTTCGCTCCAGTAAAGTTTCTCGATGGAGCCCTCGGGGCCGGGCACTTCACCCTTCATCAGTTTGCTGCGGCTCCTCAAGGTGTTGAATTTCAGTATCTCCACCTGGGTATGGAAATCAGCCAGCTTCTGTCGGATAACCGGGTCCTCTATCAGGGGTCGTCCGTTTTTAGTCATCCTTTTGGCCAGCTCAAACATTCCGTCTATGCTGCGTCTGAAGCTCCCATACTGGCTCACGGCGTATCGCTCGAACATGAGTGTGGCTATGGATATTTTCCATCCGTCTCCCTCGCCGCCAAGCATCTGCGTCCTGGGTATGCGGACGTCGTCGAAATAGACTTCGTTGAACTCCGCCTCACCGGTTATCTGCATTAATGGTCGCACGTCCACGCCGGGGGTTTTCACGTCCAGGATGAAGAAGCTCAAACCCCTGTGTTTCGGTGCGTTCGGGTCCGTCCTCACCACCAGGATGCACTGATCGGAGACGTGTGCCATGCTGGTCCAGACTTTTTGGCCGTTGATTACGTAATCGTCCCCGTCCTTGACGGCGCGAGTGCTCACTGCTGCCAGGTCCGAGCCTGCGTTCGGTTCGGAAAATCCCTGGCACCAAATCTCTTTTCCTTCCAGCATGGTCGGAATGTAACGCTTCTTCTGCTCCTCGGTGCCGAACGCGAGGATAACGCCTCCGGCCATTCCGAAACCTATGGCATTGAAGTTCTCGACCGCGGCCCGCTTCTGGATCTCTTCATCCAGAATGAAGCTCTCGACAACAGTCCCGCCGCGGCCCCCATACTCCTTCGGCCACGTTACGCCCGCATAGCCTGAATCATAGAGTTTCTTTTGAAACTCCCTGTACCAGGCCACTCGTTCTTGCAGCACTTCAGGCTCTTTGTATAGAGGTAAATCCCCTTTTTCAGCAAGAACGCTCTCCAGCCATGCCACAAATTCTTGTTTAAAAGATTCTTCTTCAGGAGTATACCTGAAATCCATATGCTCACTCCTTCTAAGTTATGATTAACGATCGAACGCAGAGCTTCTATTTTTATAACAGATTATTCTCTTGCTTTTCAATAGAAAACGCTCTTTGTCAGAAGATTATGGAGCAAGGGACGCGGGATGTTGGGCGAACCGATGGAACAGAGCAGGTGAGGCTTCAATAAGATGAAAAAAAGACCGGAAAAATTGCTATTATCAGCCTACCCCTCTGATGAAGAGGTAATAGGCCGGGTGGGGGAATTTCTTTAAATGCGGCTCTATTTGAATATGATGGAAGGGCGATTCTCATCTACATAAGCGAAGCCTCTGGCCTCTCTTTGCTTGCCGTATTTTGCCTCCATATCCTCCCTTGAGCCTGAGTCCAGGGCTCTCATGGGGCATGCTTCCACGCAGATGGGTTTTTTCCCATCGTCTATGCGGTCCATGCAGAAATTGCACAACTCGATCGTAGCGTCCCCCTCCTCATCGAATCGAGGGGCATCGTAAGGGCAGGCTTCTTTGCACAGCATGCAGCTGGAGATGCACTCATCTTTGTCGGCGTAAACGATGCCGTCTTTCTCGCGCTTCTTTATGGCGCCGGAGGGGCAGACGCTTATGCAGGTGGGATTCTCACAGTGCACGCAGGAGAGCGACAGGTTGCTCACTTTTACGTCGGGAAATTTGCCTTCCTCAAGGGTGCTTACCCAGCGTCTGGTGCGGGGTCCCGGTGGTATATCGTACCAATCCTTGCAGGCGACGACGCAGGTATAACATGATGTGCAGCGCTGCTGATTGAAGTGAAAGGTCATCTGCATAGAACTATCTCCTGAAAAACTTTTTTATCTACCGTTCATGAGAGTGAGGCTTATATTCGCATCAGTCATCTCGATCATACCTCTTTTTCCACCTGTACGAGGGAGGTGTTGCTTATGAAGGCGCCGCCGGGAGAATGCACGTCCTTAGTCAGTACATTGGCGCAGCCTCCCCTGTCTATTCCCTTCTCATCAGGCCTGTACCAGGCGCCTTCGTGTATGTTCACCACTCCCGGGATTATTCTCTCGGTCACCCTGACCTTCATGGCCACCGTCCCCCGCTGGTTGAATATCTTTACCATATCTCCGCTTTTAATCTCTCTGGGGTCTGCGTCCACAGGATTGATCCAGATGGCATCCGGCTCCAGTTCCCTTAACCAGGGGATGTTCTCGAAAACGGAGTGCACGCGCCTCCTGAAGTGGGTGGTAATGAGCTGAAGCGGGTACCTTTCCCTCAAGGGGTCATCAGGCCCCTCCTGCGGCTCTATATATTTGGGTATCGGGGGGATATTAGGATTGTCCATGTCCGCTAACTGTTCGGAAAAGATCTCTATCTTGCCGGAAGGGGTGGGGAAAGGGTTATTCTCCGGGTCTTCTATCTGGG
>CAYVLI010000189.1:0-5659 GCA_964452105.1 uncultured Nitrospinota bacterium | reverse complement strand
TCAAACAGGAAGTTTTCAAGAATCTTGGAGAGATAAGCCTTCCGGAAACCATCCTCACTACCGATACCTCGGGGCTCAGCATAACCCAGATAGCTCAATACACCTCGCACCCCGGCAGGACGGCCGGGCTGCACTGGTGGAATCCGCCGCATATCGTTCCGCTGGTGGAGATAGTCCGGGGGGAGGAGACCGCCGATGAAACCGTCGATATATTATATGCTCTGATGGAGAGCCTGGGCAAAGTCCCGGTAGTAGTCAGGAAGGACGTGCCCGGGTTCATAGGAAACAGGATACAGTCGGCCATAGTCAGGGAAGTGCTGGGTCTTCTGGAGGAGGGAGTGGCCGAGCCGGAGGACATCGACAAGGTCATGAAGTACGGCCCCGGTTTTAGATATGCCGCCATAGGGCCTGTGCAGGCCATGGACCTTGCAGGCCTGGATACGGTAATGAGGGTATCAGACTATATCTTCAAAGAAATAGATCGCTCCACGAAACCCAACAAGCTGCTTAAGAAGCTGGTCAAAGACGGCAACCTGGGAGCCAAAACGGGGGCGGGAGTATATCAGTATACCCCGGAATCGCTGGCGCAGATAATCAAAGAGCGCGACGAAAAATTCATCAAGCTGCTTCGGCTGGAACAGGAGGCCGTGGAAAACTGAGCCGTCAAGTAGCCTGGTTCCCCATGGCGCGCATCATTCTGTCTTTTAATCGCCTGGTGGCCTCCGCTATATCCGAAGCTGAGACCAAAGCCGAACAGACCGCTATGCTGCGAGCGCCTTCCCTCACCACTTCTTCCACGTTGCTTTCTGAAATTCCTCCGAGGGGCACGAAAGGTATTTCCAGGCGACCCATGAAAGATCTTATGAGCTCTGGCCCCCGGGGAGGAGAAATCAATTCTTTGGTGGTGGTGGGATAAATGGAGCCTATACCTACGTAATCCGCTCCCTCTTCCTGTGCCTTAAGCGCCAGGGTGAGATCGCTGGCGGTGACTCCGAGAATTTTCCCGGCGCCCATAAACTTTCTTGCAGCGGCTGCGGGGAGATCTCCCTGGCCGACGTGCACGCCGTCTGCATCCGCCGCTATAGCTATATCGGGCCTGTCATTGATTATAAAAAGCACGCCTCGTTTCCTGGTTAGTTCCCTCAGCGAAAGGGCTTCTTCGAAAAGCTCCCCGGAAGTCGCCCGCTTATCCCTGAGTTGAACGGCATCCGCGCCGCCTCTAATGGCTTCCTCAACGACTTCAAACAGCGGGCGTCCCCCCGCCAACTCCCTGTCCGTTATCATGCATAGATGGAACATTTTCAGATTTTCTCCCGGTCAATAATTCCTTCAATTTCTCTCTGCATCTGGTCAGCAGCGGCGCTTCTATCTTGTTAAATTTGATTATTCTGAAGTTGGGGCTGAGATCGAAATCTCTTGGAACCACCTGGGAAGGGTCGTAGCCGTCCCGCACTTGAAACCCTTCTTTCTCGAACACACTGGCTATTATTCCAGAGCATATTTCCTGCTGGCGGCCGGGATGGCCCAGATAACGGTCGTGCTCCTTGTTATCGAAAAGGTAGGCCTGCAACAGCTTAATCAGGTTAGTCGTATCGTAACTTTTACCCACGTTCGATTTCACGCTTTCCGCCACGCGGTGGAGCCTTCTGCCGCTTATCCCTACCGGCCTGCACAGACGGATGTTGAAATGTTCGTACCTGGCCAGAGGGTTCAACGCCACCCCGTTCTCATCTGCTTCCACTATCATACCCCTGCCTACATACATGGCGCTGTGGCTCCACACGCTGTTGGTGACCTTCATGACCAGCCGGCTGAACCTCCGGTTGCCTTCAACCAGTATTACGTCACCCACCCTCACAACTTTCATAAGGTTGCCCATGTTGTTGGGAATGAGCAGGCGGTAATCCTTTTTTTCGACTGTGAGCCAGTTCATAATAAGCTCGACTGCTTTCCTTTCGATCTGTTCCCTGGCTCTATCTATAAGATCGGACATCTTTTGTCGCCTCGCCTGAAAATAAGACAGGAAGTATTCGTGTTCCATAAATGAGTATAGGTTTTTAACCCCGCACCCGCAATAATCAGAATGTTTGCAAACGACATAACGCTTCGAGGTAATAGCAATATTAGTTGAAAAACGGCTTGTATTAATATAGTCTAATTATATGCTTATAATTAATTTCGAAGATGCCCTTTCCATGAAAAATCCGATATCATTCCTTTTCCCTGATACCGAACAATGAAGACGATCATTACTCTTGATACACCTTTTAATTTCAAGCATACCCTCGATTACTTCTCCAGGTCTGATAAAGAGCTGGTAGACCTGAGCAGGGAGAACCTCTATTACAGGGTCCTGGATATCAAGGGCAAACCAGCGCTGGCGATAGTAAAATCCGTGGGACCCGTGAGTAAACCTTCCCTGGAGATTAACGTCCCCGGCTGCCGCAGCGCCCGCACGATGAGGGAGGCGGAACGGATAATCAAACGCATCTTCTCCACTACAAAAGATATAAGGACATTCTATCTGAAGGTCTCAGGTGATGAGGCGCTCAGCAGATTGAGCAAGGCTAATTACGGGTTCAAACCGCCGGTTACTCCCTCGCTTTACGAGGCTCTCGTATGGGCGATAACCGGTCAGCAGATGAACCTGTCTTTTATCTATTCTCTCAAAGCAAGGTTGGTCATGAAATACGGGCCGAAATGCCACTATAACGGCCGCAGATTCTATGGTTTTCCTTCCTGTCATGATCTGTCTTCCGCTACCTATAATGAATTGAGAGGCATGCAGTATTCGGGTCGAAAAGCGGAATACATAAAGGGATTGACCAAAATAATGGTCAACGAAAATATCGATGTTGAAGAGCTGAATCAGATGGAAGATGAGCAGGCCATAGAGAAATTGATGAAGATTAAGGGTGTGGGCAGGTGGACGGCAGAATATACGCTCCTGAGGGGAATGGGCCGTTGGAGCGTCATACCCGCCGATGATATAGGGATAAGAAACGCTGTGACGCTCTTCTACAAATACAAGAAACAGGTAAGCGCCAAAGAGGTTCGCAAGCGGGCCAGGGAATGGGGTGAATACAAAGGCTGCGCCGCCTTTTATCTTCTATTCGCCTACCAGAGGAATAAAAACAAGGGGATAGCCCGTTAGGGTGATGAACTTCATTCTTGCAAAAGCTTTAAACTCCGGAAACACAATAATATACGTAGCAGAGGGGAACTCACCCTGCGGTAAATACCTGACCGCGGCCAATGAGAGGGGGATATTCTATGTGGATTTCAACCGATCCCTCGATGACAGTGCCGCGAGGGAGCTGATAGCGCAGTCCGGAGGAAGGGTAGCCGAGAAGGGTTTTCCTTATCCCCAGGTAATGAATTGGTTTCGAGACTATTTCAATAAAATCGTATCTCCGTTCCCCGCCCCCATAGACTTGAGCACGGGCACAGTCTTTCAGCGAAAAGTCTGGGAAGAGGTGTTCAGGATACCCTGCAGCTCAGTGAGCACTTACAGCAAGATAGCCCATCTCGTGGGAACACCTTCGGCGCGCGCCGTAGGCACAGCCAACGGGAATAACCCTCTTCCTGTCATAGTTCCCTGCCACAGGGTCGTTAGGAAAGACGGCGGTTTAGGCGGTTACGGCTACGGCATAGCTATGAAAATTAAACTTCTCGACATGGAGGGGGTCCCCCTGATATCGACCCGACGCGGCATGAAAGTGCCGGCGAAGTTTTTGATGGATGAATCATAAGATGTATGAAGCGGAACAGCCGGTGCTGGATAAAATCCTGGCCTTCAGGGCGGATGAAGTGATTGATAACATTCAGGCTACAGCGCACAGGAAAAAATGGAATATAATCAATATGGAGCGAAGAGAAGGCTTCGTCCGAATGACCATACGGTTATCACCCCGGCCAGCTGATTTCGTATTCGAAGTTTCCGGGATTGAGCCGCGTACCATAGGCAGTTCCATGAAAATTCCCCAGACGCACCTCATCGTGCGGGCCCTTGACATAGACCATAAAGAAGGCGACACGGAAGAACTCACAAAGGCCCTGCACATAGCTTTTATGCGGGGAGGAGGATAGAAGAAGTGGAGGATGACTGGAAAAAAGTCTTTACCGCCTCCAGCGAACATGAAGCCTACATCGTCAAGGGTCTCCTGGAAAGCCACGGTATAACCTGCCGCGTTAAATCCATGGCTGTTCCCCAATTTCCGGTGACCGTGGACGGACTCGCCGAGAGAGACCTATACGTGCTCGATGAGCAATACGAGGAGAGCATGCAACTGCTCGAAGACAACATGAAGGGCTGGAGGGAAGTATGACCCCCGACGCGGGCGGCAATGGGGAAAACATAGAGGGCGTCCTCGAAAGAATCGTTTACGCCAGCGAGGACAACAGCTACACAGTGGCCAGACTGAAAATAAAGGGATACCAGGAGTTAGTAACGGTGGTGGGGAGCTTGGCCGGTGTGAACGTGGGCGAGACCATTTCCGTCACCGGCGCCTGGGTTAATCACAAGAAATTCGGACGGCAGTTCCGAGCGGACAGCTTTGTGACCAGAGTACCAGCCACCATAAAGGGTATCGAACGGTATCTGGGCTCGGGGCTGATAAAGGGCATCGGTCCCGTTACCGCCAGGCGGATAACTGAAAAATTCGGCCTCAAGACCCTGGACATAATAGAAAAAAATCCCCAGAGGCTTTCTGCGGTGGAGGGATTAGGTCCCAAAAAGGTACGGACCGTAATCGATGCCTGGAGGCACCACAGGGATATACGGGAGGTCATGGTATTCCTCCAGGGCTACGATATCAGCGCCACCTACGCGGAAAAAATCTATAGAACCTATGGCGGAAGCGCGATCTCTCGCGTAAAGGAAGACCCTTATCGCCTGGCCGCAGACATAACGGGTATAGGTTTCAAGACTGCGGACAGGATAGCCCGCAGCATGGGCATCCCCGCGGACTCCCCCAAACGGGCCAGAGCCGGAGTAATATACCTGCTTTTCGAAGCCGCTGAAGAGGGGCATCTATATCTTCCCCGGCAGGAGTTGCTGAACATAGCGGAAGAGAAACTCGAAATCGACAGGACAATCACTGAGCAGGCCATCCCCCAACTGGCCGCGGGAAAACGGATTTACATAGATAACTCTTTCGACGGGGGAGAATCGATATACCTTGCCGCACACTACATAGCAGAGAGCAACTCGGCGGAAAGACTCAAGACTCTTGCACAACAGAAGGCACAGCTTCCCCTTTTAAACGTGGAAGCCGTAATTAAAGAGCTGGAATCGAAAAGCGGCCTCCAATATACCGGCAGCCAGAAAGAGGCCGTTGGCGAAGCCCTTCAGCAGGGAGTCCTGGTGATTACCGGCGGGCCGGGTACGGGAAAGACCACTCTCATAAAAGCGGTGGCAACCGTTTTCAGGAAGCTCCGACTCAAAACAACCCTGGCGGCGCCGACAGGCAGAGCCGCCAAGCGGCTCTCGGAGGCTACAGGTCTTCCAGCGAAAACCATTCACCGGCTGCTGGAATATAACCCCGCCAGAGGGGGTTTCCAGAGGGACGAAGGAAATCCTTTGAGAACCGATGCCGCAATCGTAGATGAAACTTCCATGATGGACGTCCCCCTCTTCCACCACCTAATCAAGGCCGTT
>CAYVLI010000188.1:2239-5660 GCA_964452105.1 uncultured Nitrospinota bacterium | reverse complement strand
TGGCGCGGTAAAACTGGATTTCAGCAATTTCATGTTAGCCTCAGCCGCCAGCAGAGCGGCCAGGTTTTTCCTTATTGCCGGACTCATATATTTTTTCGGTGATTCCATTAAACCATTCATAGACAGGTACATAAATATCCTGTCTGTAATATTCATAATTTTGCTGATAGTCGGCTTTTTATTGATCAAGTACTTTTTTAATAGCCCTTTGTGTTAAACACAGTAACTTGCGGAGAACATAATGCTATGTATGCAGTGATTATGGCTGGAGGAGCAGGGAGACGTTTCTGGCCTTTGAGCAGAAACAAGAAGCCCAAGCAGCTCTTAAAAATTCTGGGTGATAAGACACTGCTGCGCCAGACCGCCGACCGTCTGCCGCCTCTCGTAAACCGGCAGTGCACATTGGTGATCAGCGGCAAAGACCATTATCAAGACGTAATCAAAGAGCTGCCTGATATCCCCGTAGAAAATATATTGGTGGAGCCGGAGGGCAAGAACACAGCCGCATGCATGGCCCTGGGAGCAGTAATGGCCAGGAGGATGGACAGGGATGGAGTGATCGCCCTTCTTCCGGCGGATCATTACGTCCGCGACGCTGAGAACTTCAGGGAGGCGCTGGCTGCCGCGGAGGAGGTGGCGCGTCTCGGAGAATATCTGGTGACTCTCGGAGTGGAGCCCGCGCGACCCGAAACGGGCTACGGCTATATAGAAATGGGTGATAGAACCTGCGTCCAGAAAGAGTTCGAAGCTTACAGGACGGTCCGTTTCGTGGAAAAACCCGATCCAAAGCGGGCGAAGAAGTTTTTAAGCGGAGGCAAACATCTCTGGAACAGCGGCATCTTCATACTAACACTGGAAACGGCTTATAAACTCATCAAACGCCATATTCCCGACCTGTACCAGGGAATGTTAAGGTTGGAAAAGGCCATCGAAGAAGGAGACATCGCCGATGTTATCCCGGAAGTTTACAGGGGGCTTCAGAGCCTATCCATCGACTACGGAGTGGCGGAAAAAGCATCAGACGTTTTAGTCATCCCCGTAAACTTCGGGTGGAGCGACGTGGGCAGCTGGAGCAGCGTGTACGAGCTCCTCAGTAAAGAGAAAAAGGAGAACCTAATAATCGGAAACGTCCTGCAACTGGATACTTCAAACTCGATGTTGTTCAGCTCGAAGCGGCTGGTGGCCGCCATAGGGCTGGAGAACATGTTAGTCGTCGATTCCGGAGACGCCCTGCTCATCTGCCCCATGGAGCGGGATCAGGATATCAAGAAGCTCGTGGATTTAATGGAAGAGAAGGGATTGCGAGAATATCTGTAGGCGAGCAACCGCTCCATTCTATCCCACCAAAAGCCTGGAGTTAAGATAAAGTGTCATTTTCCCACGCCGCCTTGCTGGGCCTTATACAGGGGCTTACGGAATTTCTACCCGTAAGCAGCTCGGGCCATCTGGTTATCTTTCAGGGACAACTGGGAATCGAAGAGCCTCAACTGCTCCTGGATATACTGCTGCACATGGGGACCCTCGCCGCAGTGATACTATGCTACAGGACGGAAGTATATGAGCTGATTAAAGCGCTGCTATCAATAATTGTTCCGGGAAAAGTGAAATCGGAAAAGGGCTGGCGCCGCCTCCTTTTGCTTATAATTATCTCCATGGCACCCACATCCCTGCTGGGCCTTTACATCGGGGAAAGGATGGAATGGATCTTCGCATCACCCCTTTTCGCAGCCTCCATGCTTCTGATAACGGGAACTTTCCTATGGCTCACCCGATTCGAGAAAGCATCGGCAGGAAAATTTAAAGAAGGCGCTAAACCTTCGACCATGGATTCGCTCATCGTGGGAGCCGCGCAAGGGATTTCCGTGCTGCCTGGAATCTCACGTTCAGGGGCAACCATCTCCGCGGGCCTTTTTCTGGGTTTCAGCCGCGAGGAGGCCGTGCGCTTTTCATTCCTCATTGTAATCCCTGCAACCATAGCCGCACAGGTATGGAGCTTGAGAAACAACATCACTGCGGCTTCGACCGACTGGCCTGCCTACGCCGTCGGGACTGCCGTGGCATTCCTGGTGGGATATTTCGCCTTAAGAAAGCTGATTCGTATAACCATCAGCGGGAAGCTTCATCTCTTCAGCTACTATTGCTGGGGGTTGGGCGCCCTGGTATTAATACTCCTCCTGAAATAAGAAAACCCGCTTACTGATGAACATTCCCCCTCTCATATCGCTTCAGACCGACGCCCCATAAAACTCCCGGAATAGGAAGCAGGATTTCCCCGAAAACCCTCGCCCGGCAAACGGCCACTGTCGTATTTCTTAATCGACGCACTGATAGGCAAAATAAATTGGATAACTTTGGTGTGAGTTGTATAATTAACCAAAAGTCCATAAAACGAATCCCACGACGGGGGAGAGGCACTTTGCACCGGTTAGCTCTTCCAGATGAAACACCAGTGTGCGGAGTGCCGTGAACTCCCCCTTCAAATGGCGTAATATCAATTAGTATGTTCTCCCTGTGCGGAGGTTCGGCCTTGAAAGTTTGCATCGTTCAGGGTTGTAAAAATAGACACAGAGCGAAAGGTTACTGCGGGAAACACTACAAGCAGTGGCGGAAAAATAGGATCGGAAATACCGTCACGCGCGATGGTTTGCAAGGATGCAAGGTCGATGGCTGTGAAAGCAGGCATGAAGCCATGGGCTTTTGCAGCAAACATTATAAAAGGTGGCGAAGGGGCACCATCAGCGCCGACGGAATTGAAATAAAGAAGAAGCCCAGATGCAGGGTGGCAGATTGCCCGGAAGAAAGGCACATGGGTGGTTATTGTGAGCAGCATTTTAACAGGCTGTTGCTTATGAAGGAACTGTGGGTAAATAAGATAATGCCCATTCACTCAAATCGGGAAGCAATCGGTGCGGGAAATATCCCCTATTACGCTAAAATAATCAATCTGGCAGACATAAGTGCAGACCTGGACCGCGATTACTCCATGGAACTGGAACGCTCCGAGGAACGCAAATAAACATTCAAATAACTATACTACCCCCCGCTCATAAAAAAGAAGGGCCTTCAAAGGCCCTTCTTTTTTATCAAATCCAGAGTTAGACCTGTTCGCAGCGCAGCGGGTGCGTCTGCTTGACCAGGGGTTTCTTCCGGGCGATCAGGCACAGGTTGCAGGAGATGCAATCGGCTGCCGTCTCGCGACCCAGGCGGATTTGCTTCACAAGGTCAGGCTCCCTTATGAGGGGACGGCACAAGGATATGTAATCCGCTTTCCCATGAGCCAGAATCTCTTCCATGACCGAAGGTGTGCGCATACCCCCGACCAGAATAAGGGGCGCCGTAACAGCATCCCTTATCTCCTCCACGTAGGGCAAATAGTAGGGTTCCTCCGGGGGCGGATAGATACCCGGCCGGATTATCTTCT
>CAYVLI010000188.1:0-2139 GCA_964452105.1 uncultured Nitrospinota bacterium | reverse complement strand
GGCAAATAGTAGGGTTCCTCCGGGGGCGGATAGATACCCGGCCGGATTATCTTCTCGAAGACCTCGTATATGCCTCCGCTAAGCTCGATGGCATCTATCCCCTCCTCGCAGAGCTTCTCGGCTATGTAGCGTGTCTCGGACGTAGTCAGACCACCTTCATAAAAATCCGAGCAGTTCATTTTGATCATTATGGGGTAATCGGGACCGACGTATGTCCTCATCCGGCGAAGCACCTCCACGGCGAATCGGGTGCGCCGCTCCTGGTCGCCTCCCCACTCGTCGTCCCTGCGGTTGGAATATGGTGAAAGCCATTGATTAACCATGTAGCCATGGGCCGCGTGAATCTGCACCCCGTCGAATCCGCATTTCCTGACCCTGGCCGCCGCCCGGCCGTAAGACTCTATAAGCAGGTCTATGTCATCCTCGTTCATCTCCCTGGGGGTGGTGCCGGTAACATAGCTCGAGACAGGCGAAGGAGCTATCACCTCCATGCCCGGATTGTACTCGGGTGGAGCATGTCTGCCGGCATGATTCAACTGCATAACCAACTTGGTGTCGTACCGGTGGACCAGTTCGGTAAGCTTTCTATAGCCCGGGATGACGGAGTCATCCGCCATGCTTATCTGCCCTATTCCCGCCTTGCCGCCAGGCTGAACATATCCGTGCCCGGTGACAACCAGGCCCACTTCACCTTCGGACAGCTCGGTGTAGTGTTTGAAGTGTAAATCAGTGCAGTATCCTTTCTCGTCTGCCATCCGCTCCGCCGTGGCGGACCTCACAAACCGGTTGGCAACGGCCATCCCGTTGATAACGCCCGGTTCAAAAAGCTTTACCGCATTCATCTATTCGCCCTCCCCCGTTTCCTTTCCTTCTGCGGTAATTAACGCAGTACAACAGTAGATTGCTCCCGAATTATTTCTTTATCATCAGGATTTCTCTGAACAAGGGATGCAGCACTGCATTCCCTCTATTTCCACTATCCTCGTTTCCATGGCCGCTTCACCGCACTTGGCACAGACGATAGAGCGATGGATTTGGGCGGTTGGTATGCCCGGCGGCGGCACATCCTGCTCGTTGAACAATTCGCCCGCGTGCATGTTTAAAATCAGCTCTGCAATCTTTTGCTTGCCATCGGGCTGCTCTTTCAGCCTGTCTATCTCGTCTTTATCGATGGCCCCGGGCTTAAGACAGAGCCGAACCGCCGCGTTCTTTCCACGGTGGAAGAAAGTGGCGGCTACCTTCCCGTAGTCCCTGAAAATTAGGTTACCCTTGCCGAAGGTGCAACCGGTGATGTACTGGATGCCGTCCACTGCGCAGTTATCCATCTCCACCACAGACAGCAGCTCTTCATCCTCCGACCTGTCGGCGCCGAGAATTTCCATGGCCCGCACGGCCATCCTCATGCCATAGCTGAGGCCGGGGCAAAGGTGCCCGTGAAAAGCAACCGTCTGTTCCATCAAGGTATTATCGTGCAGCATTTTTTCACCTCGCTCTCGTTGCCCAACCAATACGCCTGCTCAACGATCAACCGATTTCCTAATATCACGGGATTCGTCTCGTGTCCAGCCATTATATCCCCATTATCTAACATCTCGGCCGTGAGGATAATAAAACGAACCATATTTTTTGAACGCCATGACCACCTTCTATCTTTTCCTCGGCTCCTTCGTTTACGTGGCGGTCTATACGCTCTGGCTCAAAAGGCGCAGTTCGCTAAACATAGTAATAGGAGGGCTGGCGGGCAGCTTCGCGGCCATGGCCGGAGGCGCATCGGTGAACCCGGAAGCCGGGCTGCCGCCGCTTCTGGTGGCGCTTGTAATATTCCTCTGGACCCCGTCGCATTTCTGGAGTTTCGCCATAGCAAAGCATGAAGACTACCGGAGGGCCGGCATACCCATGCTCCCGGTGCTCGTCGGAGACAAGAGGGCGGCGCGTTACATCTTCCTGAACACCGTTTTCCTGTTCCTTACCTCATTATTGCCTTACGCCCTGGGCGTCTTCGGTGAAGTCTATCTGCTGGCCGCCCTGGCCACGGGCGCCTTCTTCATATCGAGAAGCTTCCAGTTGCTCAATCATACCACTTCTCCGGTAGCCATCAAGAACTTCAGGGCCTCCATGCTCTACCTCTTCGTCCTGCTC
>CAYVLI010000187.1:0-5662 GCA_964452105.1 uncultured Nitrospinota bacterium | reverse complement strand
GACAGAGTGAGAGTCAAGCCCCGGAAGTTCTCCAGGGGCGTTCTCACAGCCTCCCTTATCTTCGGGGCTTTGTGTGTGACCGTTCCCCTGGCTGTCCCTTCTCCGGCGTCGAGTTATCTGTTCGGATTCGTCTGGTTGGGATTCTACTTCCTTCTCGAGCCAATAAACTTCTGGCTCAAGGGCGATTCCCTCCTGGAAGATCGCTCTCAGGGCCTGCTCGGAAGGATGCTGGCCATTCTCATCGGCGGGGCGGTGTGTGGTTTCCTATGGGAGTTCTGGAATTACTGGGGAGAAGCCAAGTGGATTTATGACGTTCCCATCGCCAGCAATATAAAACTATTCGAGATGCCCGTCCTGGGGTTTCTCGGTTTCCCTCCCTTCGCGCTGGAGCTTTTCGCCATCTACTCCTCCCTCAAACTGCTTTACTCATTCCTCAGAAGAGGGAGACCTGGTAAATACGCACAGGGAAAAATCTTCCCGGTTTAATTATAGAGGGAGCTTTTTAAATCAGTAAGCATTTCGAATAGAGGCACACAGGGCCTGCGCTCTCCTTCCGCAATTGAACATTGCCTAACGGGGCGGTTTCTGATATAAAAAGCTTCAATTGAGTATTATCGTCCTTCTGCGGAAAACCTATTGCAGTCTGTGATTAACGGGAGCAGGCCCATGCATTTCGACTTTACACAGGAGCAGGAAGCTTTCAGGCAGGAAGTCAAGGATTTCGTCAAGTCGGCCCTTGCAAATGGAAAAGAACGGTGATTGGAAGTTTCGCGAAGTGATAATACGCATGGACTGGAGGGTACCCCTCAGTGAAGGATGGGGAGGAAAGAAGTTCATCGCTTAGCGGATTGCGCCGCATTTTTTCATTATAGGGCATGGGAGAAGCGGTACTGCCGATGGATGTTTGATAAATTAGAGAAAGGAACCTATGCGTCTGGTCAAAGATTATATGAGTACTGAAGTAATCACCGTGGAGCTGGATGAGAGCCTGCGGCTGGCAGAAGACATCATGGAGATGGGCCGCTTAAGGCACCTCCCTGTGATGAAGGGAGGGAAACTGGCTGGCATAGTTACGCAGAGAGACCTCTTCCGGTCTTCGTTGAGCAATCTGCTGCTGCACCAGGAGAGCGACATAGACATCTTCGAGCAGTCGGTGAACATGAAGGAGATAATGAGCGAAAAGGTATTGACGGTCAGCCCGGATACACCCCTCAAAGAAGCCGCCGCTATCATGCTCTCCAAGAAGATAGGATGCCTGCCCGTGGTGGACGAAGAGAACAGGCTGATGGGACTGATTACGGAGACCGATATCCTCAGGTGTTACGCACTTGAAATAGAAGAATCAACTTAAGCTTCGGCACGATAAGACACCCCGCCGTTTTTTAAAGGTCTCTACCTTTTCCCGCCACTTTTTCGGTCAGGAGGTTTTATGACGTACGAACATATAATTTATCAAGTTGAAAACAGTGTGGCCACCCTTATCCTCAATCGCCCCGACAGGTTGAACGCCCTGGGACTGAATATGCGGGAGGAGATACTCGATGCCGCGCTCAGAGCCGAAAAGGAGGCCAGGGTGCTGGTCATCACCGGCGCCGGACGCGGATTCTGCTCCGGCGGCGATGTGAAGGAGATGGCCCAGCGGCGAGAGCAGCAGGGAGAAATATTAAGCGGTGAGACGGATATGCCCACCAGGGACAGAGTCGTACTGGCGCTTCGCGGAATGGGCATACCGGCCATAGCCTCCGTCAATGGCGTGGCGGCCGGCGCAGGCTGCAACCTTGCCCTGGCCTGCGATATCCGTATCGCTTCCACCGAGGCGAGATTCGGGGAAGTCTTTGCGCGCAGAGGCCTGCACCCGGACTGGGGCGGCTCATACTTCTTACCCTGGCTGGTGGGAACGGCCAAAGCCTGCGAACTTATTTTCACCGGGGATATTATAGACGCCGGGGAAGCGCTGCGCATAGGGATGGTCAACCGCGTGGTGCCGCCGGATCAGCTTCAGCAGGCTACACGCGAGTTCGCCGAGCGCCTGGCCAAGGGCCCTCCTCTGGCCATACGCATGGCCAAGAGAGCCATTTACAAGAGCCTGGAGGAAGGGCTGCGCTCTCTTCTGGAATACGAATCCTACGCACAGTCCATCTGCTCCAGGAGCGAAGACGCCGCCGAGGGAATAAAGTCATTCGTTGAGAAGCGCCAGCCCGAGTTCAAGGGTCGTTGAGGAGGCAGCCGATTGGACTTGAATCTTTCCCTCGAACAAAAAGAGCTTCAGAATCTGGCTCGCGGCTTCGTGGAAGAGGAGTTGCTCCCCCTCGAAGCGCAGGCCATGGAAGATGAGGAAAAATATCCCACCGGCCTCGCCGCCGGTGAACTGGACAGGCTTGATGCTTCAGCCCGCCGGCGCGGCCTGTGGGCGCTCAAGACCCCGGCTGAGTATGGGGGCAGGGAACTGGGCAAGCTGCCCTGCTGCCTGGCAGCCGAGGAACTGGGTAAGACCATCGTTGATTACGGAACAGGCGGCAGCCCCTCCGGCATCCTCTATGAGTGCGACGAGGAGCAGAAAGAAAAATTCCTATTGCCTGTTATCAGGGGCGAAAAGCGGGAGGCCTTCGCATTCTCAGACATCGGGGGCGCTTCCGACCCCGCGAGCATGAAAACCGCCGCCGTAAAATCGGGCGACGCCTATGCCATAAGTGGGGCCAAAGTATGCAGCGGCGGGCTCATAGCAGATTTCATAAAAGTTTTCGCTAAAGCGGGAGATGGAGATTCAGGTGGCATAACCTGTTTTCTTGTTGATAAAAACATCCCCGGCCTCAGATTGGGAGCCGCCATCAGGAGCATGGGTTCGCGGTGGGACCAGGTGGAGCTATTCCTGGAGGACTGTACCGTGCCTGCCGAAAACGTTCTGGGGGATATCGGCGGAGGCATGGAGATGGCTCAGAAGTGGATCGGGGACGCCCGCCTGGAGTTGAGCGCCCGCTGCGTGGGCGTGGGGGAAAGGCTCCTCCAGATGAGCGTGGAGCATGCCAGAAGCCGGGTCACCTTCGGGAAACCCATCGGGGAGCGGCAGTTCATACAGGGGATGCTATCCGATATGGATGTGGGAATCAACGCTGCCAGGCTGCTCGTTTACAGCGCCGCCTGGAAAGCGGATAACGGAGAAGACGCCCGCCATGAAACCGCCCGCGCCAAGCTCTTCGCCACCGAGATGGTGGGAACGGCGGCGGACCATGCGCTTCAGATACATGGCCGCAAGGGCTACATCAAAGGCTCGCCCGTCGAGCGTATCTACAGGAACGTGCGCGGGTATCGGATCGCTGAGGGGACTTCAGAAATTCAGAGGATAATAATTGCTCGCAGACTCCTCCGGGGCGATGCGTCCTAAAGGCGAAGTATAGCGCTAAAAAACGATTGGATGCGGTCGCCAACCAGAACGAACGCCAGCGCCGCTCCCCCTCCGGCATGTAAAAGCACCACCACCCAGAGGTAGCTATGATAGACGGATTTTCTCTTTCCCGCGTTGGGAATGCAGAAAAGTTTCGACTTGTAAGCCTTGCTCAACAACCGGGGATCGATTCTCGTATCCGTATCGGCGGGAGCTCTGCTTGTGTAAAATGACGGGTCGTGGCGTTCCACGCTGATTTTTGGGGATACTTCATAGGCGGAAGCAGTGTCCGCACGCAGCATCAGAAATCCCGCGACCATTACCGCCATGACTATTGTAATTGCAGTTTTCTTGAAACCCAAGGAAATCACCTTTCTAACAAAATCAGGGGATGGATGCGCCTCGTGACAGGATAGGCTGTTACCATACTTTTTTAAGTTCTTTGATTATCTCCCTCTTGCTCGGCTCCATGCCGTAAATGTGGCTTCTGATTACCCCTTTTGAGTCCACCACGGAGATCATGTTCATGTGCGCATATCCGCCTAACTGTTCTTTATGGTAATAGAATCCGAAGTTGGAAGTGAGAGCTTTAATGGTATCCTCGTCCGCGGTTGTGAACTTCCAGGCATCCAGGCCATCCACGAATCGTGCCCTGAATTCCTTGAGCGCATGGGGTGTATCGTGATCCACGTCGAAGCCGACGCTCAGCACATTGAACCTTTTCCCCAAATTTTTTCTCACCTTTTTAAGCGCGTCGGCGAGTCGGTGCGTAATGATGGGGCAGGCGTGGGTGCAGGTGGTGTATATGAAGCTAATTAGGTAGGGCTTTCCTTTTAGTTCCTTAAGCTGGAATTTCTTGCCGTCCTGGTCTATCAACGTGTAATCAGCAACCTTCTTTCCCAGCGTATCCTCGGCCGCTATCAGCCTCTTTTTGGAGGTGCTCTCTATTCTGGCCCCATGCTCTTTCGCATGAGTGTCGGCAAGTGCAGCGGCAATCGGAAAGGCCAGCATGGTTGCCAAAAGCGCCAGGGTAAAAATATTTTTGAACCTTCTCAATTCCGTGTGCCTCCATTATTTAAGCCCGAAGCTCCCGTCCTGTGGCCGGATGACCGTGTGGAGGGTCGTATGATGAATAGGGCTTGAGCGGTCAATCTGTAAATCCTGTGCAGCCTGTTTCCGAAAAATTTCCTTGCCGACCTTCCGAAGAAGATGAATATGGCCGCCAGTAAACCCGAAACGTTGAAGATGAGCATGTAAATGAAATGGTAATCCCTGGAGCCGTCCGACAGCGTGCTGGTGCTATTGCAGAAGAGCTTCACCTTCTTGAACAATCCTGCGATCCTGCTCTTTCTGTCACCGGCACGGGCCTTTACCGCCGCCGCATCTTTTAGAGCGGGCCGGTTTCCGGCCCAGACCCTGCATGCCGCGGGGACAGACGTACCTCGATAGATTAGCGGCAGCAGGATGACTCCCGCAAGCACGGCGATAACCGAAAGATACCTGCCCAATTCAACCAAGCGCTTAAGCCTTCCTGATTCAGTTAAACAGCATATTTTAGAGATTTGCTTGATATCATTTTTAATATTATCCCATGCAGTTTTCAGGGGCTTTGACCTCGGTCAAAGAAAATCGTTTTGCTGGTGGACAATATTCAGAAGGAAGCAGACATTCGAATTTTATCAGAAAGGAAAGAGAGGGAAACCATGCAGTCCGACCTTAAGCACGTTTTCGCCAATGTAAACGATTTAAAGCAGTTCGATGAGCAGAAGTTCAATCCCGTACCCGTTTACGACGCCCCGGAAATGCGTGTGATCGTCTGTTACTTCAAGGCCGGTCAATTCATCCCCGTCCACACGCCTGGAATCGATCTGGTTCTATACATCATCGAGGGAGAAGGGCAGGTGGCGGCAGGGGATGAAAGACGGGAAGTCAAAGCCGGCGACCTGGTGGTGGTTCCGGCCGGCGTCGCCAGGGGAGTGCTGGCGCGTACGGAGATGAAGGCCCTACACGTGGTGAAACCTCCGCCGTCAGAGGCCGACCATAAGGAGGTACATGGCAAACTGCAGCGTGGGAGGTTCGAGTAGAGGCACGGCGCGCCGTGCCCCTACGAGAAACGCGCCGTTGGCGGTTTGGGCAGGCACAGAGGCCTGCCCCTACGAAGAACGCGCTGGTTACCGTTGTGTGCAGTAACAGCGTGGGCTGCGCCCACCAGAAGGAGATTCGCGGTGCTGTCGGGTCTCCGCACCCGACAGCAAGGGAATTAGGAAGGTAGTTGCTGCG
>CAYVLI010000186.1:0-5675 GCA_964452105.1 uncultured Nitrospinota bacterium | reverse complement strand
CCACAAACTCCGCTCTCCTAGCCTTGCCCGGGGGTGACGTCTGGCGTCAATTTAAGTTCACCGGGGGGGAAGAGCGAGGCTTCCATGCTTCGAGTGTTCCCGCCCCCATCAGAGGCGTCCGGCGCTTGACTGCTCTGCTCATCAATCTCCCACCCTTCATAACCATAAATAGGTAGGGTCGCCGCACCCTCGCCGTTGACAGAAGAATAGGGCCCGGACTCGCTGTTGGAACCTCCGTCTCCGGCGACTTCCATGGGACACGAGGAAGCTTCCTCCGCTACCTCCCGGGATACGCCCGGGGATTCGAGTATCATCTCATCATTTTTGTCCGTCTCCCTGCGAGTCATCGGAGGAGATGACGGCGAGGCGGCCAGAACATGGGGAAGCTTTTCCGTGGTCTTCTCTGCACCATTCGAAGCCTTGCTATCCATTTTCCTCTTATCTGCCGAATCTCCCTTCGATCGCGCTTTACTCTCCGCACTTTCACCCAGAAGAGAGGGGAATAAGCCCGCTTTTCCTTCTGAAATATGCTCGGCTCTCCCCGACATATTCCCTGTGGGATTATTTCCCGAGGGAATTGCCTCATTAACGTTCGTCTTGCGGCCGGGGGAGATAATATTTAGGAGTGAACCGTTCATCTGTTTAACCCGGGCACCGATTTGATTTCATCCGAAGTTATCCCTTTTATCAATCGTGTCGCACTATATCTGCATACGCATGATTTCCTGGTAGGCCTCCACCAGCTTATTCCGAACTTCTACAAGCAACTTGAACGAAACGTCCGCCTTCTCCAGTGCGATTATTGTCTCATGGATGCTCTTGCCTTCACCAGCGGTGAATTCCTGGATGGCATTGTCTGCTTCATTCTGAAGGTTGTTTACCTCGTTAATGGATTTCTTCAGGATAGCCCCGAAAGATTCCTCTCCCTCTTCCATCTGGTTTTTGAGGCCACGATCAATCAAGCCGGGATTTAGTGCTGCTTTCAGGCTGTTTCGTATTATCAGATCATTCGACATGCTTTTTTACCTCCCCGCTCCCTCCCGATCAAAAAACCGTTATCGGCCTATTTTGAGGGCCTCCATGGCCATTTCCTTTGCCGAGTTGATTGCGGCGACGTTTGCCTCATAGGAACGGGTAGCCATAATCATATTAACCATCTCTTCCACCAGGTTGATATCGGGCATGGCCACGAACCCCATTTTGTCCGCATCGGGGTGATGGGGATCGTAAACCCTCTTAATCTGCCGTTTACTGTCTACTACACCTCGAACCTTCACCTTCCTCAACTGGCTCTCCAGGCTGGACTCCATCATCTTACCGAAATCCGAACCCGCCGGCCGGCTGATGAGCAACAACTCCTTTCTGCGGTAGGGTCCGCCTTCAGGCGTGCGCGTCGTGTTGATGTTGGAGAGATTGCTGGCTATCAGGTCCATTTTCATACGTTGCGCCACCAGGCCTGAAGAGCTAATAGCCATGGCAGTGAAAACATTCATTCTTTTCTTCTCCTTTTCAGGTTATGGAACTCTTCAAAATGTTCAACTTCTTTGCAATGAGTTGCACGGCGACATCGTAAAAGAGATTGTTTTCG
Source organism: uncultured Nitrospinota bacterium (assembly GCA_964452105.1). Lineage (GTDB taxonomy): Bacteria > JAUXIQ01 > JAUXIQ01 > JAUXIQ01 > JAUXIQ01 > CAYVLI01. The sequence goes on along the minus strand of CAYVLI010000186.1, from coordinate 4,087 downwards.
GCCAGTTTGCTCATCTCATGGTCTATGTCCACCGTGTTGCCATCCTCTGAGACCCGCAATGTCTTCTGAAAAATGAGCCGGGGGCTCAAATTTTCCAGCGATTTATGTCCATCGATGGAATTACCGCTCCACGAAGCTTCTCTTATCTCAGGCTTCTCCATTGCACGTATGGCTCCCTGCAGCTCTTCTTTGAAAAGCAGATCACGGGCCTTATATCCAGGGGTGTTCAGGTTGGCTATATTGCCGGCCAGGATGCCGTGCCTCAGGGAAGCAAAATCGAGCACCTTCTCCAAGAGAGATATTGTGTTGTCGAAAAGCCTGTCCATTGGCATAGGGAAAATCCTCTTACTGAAGACCGATTCAATTCGATGAGACCCATTGCTTGGAAGAAGAGAGCAAATGGTGTGCCATGCTCATTTTCACTCGGGCATGGTGGCGCCAGGAACGAGGACTAAATCCGGGGGCGGAGTAACACAGACTATGGCTGTGAGCGGTTTTCACGGCCTTATGACTGACAGTAATCGCCGGGTTCCCCTTAACAGAAATTATTTTTCACTGGACGCGGCGCATGGTCCGAGGTGGTCGGATCTATTATTCATTCTTGCCCCATCCAAGGAAATATTTGCCTACCGCCTCGAGTCATGGCTTTCATCGTCTCGATATGCCCGCCTGAGAAACGCAGTCTGCTTTTGCCATAACTATCGGGAAATCTATGTTTCGTTCCGGTGGATTCCGGGGCGGAAGTCATAAACGTTATTCTGTCATGCCCAACGGATAAGATTAGCTTTGAAAAAAACGGAAAAGCTTATTTCAAGGGTCAGGTCTGATGGGAAAGGATTCAAGAGATACCAACGGCGGGTTGAAGGACAGGGAAAAGCATATAGGTCTCAGTGGTTAATGCCCGATGGATTTATCAATCCTGTTTAAGGCCCTTCTTTTTTATTTTTTCCACCAGGGTGGTGCGGTTAACGTTAAGGAGGTTAGCGGCTTGCTGTTTGACCCAATCGGTCTTCTCAAGAGCCTTAAGTATGAGCTCTTTCTCTATGTTGTTCATCATCTCTTCCAGACACAACCCCCCCTCGGGAATATCGGGTAGAGCGAACTGGAGGTTCTTCTTTCCCATGCGCACCCTTTCGGGAAGATCATCCGGGGTGATTATACCTTCTCCCTTAAGCACTACCATTCTTTCGATGAAGTTCTCAAGTTCTCTTACATTACCCGGCCAATGGTATCGCTCTATCATGCTCAACGTCTCAAAAGAGAATCCCTGAACTTTCCTCTTTCTCACCTTGTTAAATTTTTGCAGGAAATGCGAGACCAGGAGCGGTATGTCGCCTTCTCTATCCCTCAGCGGAGGCAGGCTGATTGGTATTACGTTTAACCTGTAATAGAGGTCTTCCCTAAATTCACCTTCTTCCACCGCCTCCTCGAGATTCCGGTTTGTAGCGGCTATGACACGCACATCGGTTTCTATGGTCTTCATTCCGCCCAACCTCTCGAACTTCTTCTCCTGGAGCACGCGAAGAAGTTTGACCTGCATCGAGGGGCTCATGTTCCCTATCTCGTCCAGAAAAATCGTTCCACCGGCAGCAAGCTCAAATCTGCCCAACCTGGTGGCATTAGCTCCCGTGAATGCGCCCTTCTCGTGTCCGAATAGTTCACTCTCCAGAAGGTTCTCGGGGATGGCGCCGCAATTCACCGGTATATATGGTCCATTTTTTCGATTGCTGTTGAGATGTATGGTCCGGGTCACCAATTCCTTGCCGGTGCCGCTTTCCCCCTGGATAAGAATGGTGCTTTCTGAATCAGCCACCTTTCCAATTAACTTAAAGACCCTGTCCATGGCTTCGCTTCTTCCCACCATTTCACCTGCTATCGCCAGGGTCTTATCAGCCTCATCTTGCTGTTGATTATTGACTTCTCCAAGAGCAGTTTCCAGAGCTTCTTCCAGGAGAAAGCGAACCTCTTTTAATTTTACGGGTTTTGTCAGATAATTAAATGCACCGTGGCTCATCGCTTCCACGGCAGTCTCGATGCTCCCGCATCCAGTCACCAATATACCAACGGTGCTCGGTTCCACTTCTTTAATGTTTTTGAGTAATTCTATGCCGTTGTAATCGGGCAGATGGAGATCCAGGAAGGCTGCATCGAAAGGATTAGCTTGAACCAGGTCCATGGCGCCGTTTGCATCAACGGCGGTTTCCACTTCGTAGCCGTCTTTCTCCAGGAAACTGCTGAAGAGATCCAGAATCGCAGTATCATCGTCAACCACCAGTATTCGGTCCTTCACCATGAACACCTACTCCTTCCAGACATATTCCAAGGCGTGCAGAGAAACATGCGGGTATTTCACGCTTATACCAATCGGTGCACCATAAGAGTCCCTTATCGCAGCTACCTCATAAATCGGACGTTAGAATCCGCCTTCAATCTGAAGGCACACAACAATAATAAAACCAACTTGATTTAGAGCAATAATCATGCCAATAATGATTAAATATGTAACTCATTGAAAACTTGGGTTATTAAACGGCAATCGCTAATGCATACCTGAATGGGAGAGTCATATTATGGTTAAAATTACATAATTGCTATAACAAAATGGTTGTATCTACCCAAAACCGCCTTATAATTTGAATATACTTTTAACGGGTTAAACTTATAGATATTAATAGTTGAGACCGAATGTAGAAAAATGAAGTCGAAGAACGTGCAATAATATGCCCCGCTTATTGTTAAACCCGGAAACGCCTACCTGGAGCGGGTAGAGTGAAAGACGCCTGCAAAGAAAACCTCAGAGGATACCTCTATCGCAGGGGAATGAAGAGGTACAAGGAACTCGACCGGAAAGACCTGATGCTTCCCTGCGACCCGGACCAAATCGATGAATATTACCGCCTTATGAAAAGATATTCCTTCAGGCTCGTAATAAGAGACATCATCAAGAGGAGAGATGGGTTCAGGGATCAGGCTCTGACCCACTTTGTATCTCTCAATATCGTCAGATCATACATCGAGAAGCTCTGTGAGTGGGGGATAATAGAAAGGCTGTGTAACGACGAATACAGGCTCACCTCAAGCTCCATCCGAAGTTTCGGGCTAACGTTAGAATGGTTTACCAGCGAAGTTTTACGAAGGGAGTTCGGCGCTGAAACCGTCTGGGGAGTTCGGTTCCACGGCACGAAGCATGGCGGGGACTACGATGTAATCGCTCTCATGGAAGGAACACTCTGCTATGTGGAGGTGAAATCATCTCCTCCAAAACATATCGAACAGCGGGAAGTAGAAGCTTTTTTCAACAGGATGGACGATCTCTTACCCCAGATGGCCCTGTTCATGGTCGATACGGAACTACGCATGAAAGATAAGCTTCTCCCCATGTTTGCGGAAGAACTGGAGCGCCGCCATGGGACGAAGACAAAAGAGAAACATTCCGTAGAGAGGATGGAGCGGGAGCTGTTCAGGGTAGACCACCAGCTCTATCTCATAAACACCAAGAAAGATATAGAGACCAATCTAAGGGCCTGCTTGAGAGATCACCTCAAATTTAAGTATTCCTCTTAAAGCATCGAACCTTTTATGATCCATCTCCAACCACAGGGATCTTGATCTCCTCCACCTCTATAGAATTGAGCTCCTTGATTATTTTGCCCACGACCGTAACGCTGGCGCCCGGGGGTATAGCGATTTTCCTCATCAGCTTCTCACCCCGCCCATGAGTGATCATCAACGCCTTTCCGTCTTCGGTAAGTATGATATGGCCCAGATGATCAACAGGACAGACCCCGGATTTATGTATCAGGTCTCCGGCTGAAGTGATGCAATATAGCTTCCCTTTAACGACATCCGCATCATTTTCTCCGGAATTAGCCTTGAACGCCGAAAACAAAATAGTCAGCGTCAGCGCTATGGTTAAGGCCGCAAGGGCAGGTTTCACTTTCGCCATACTCTTCTCCTTTATCACATCGGATTTAGAAATCATGTTTTCTTCAGGGAGAACCGACGATGCCGACCACCCATATATATAATTTTAGGTAATTGATTAAGGTCTGGCACAGATGTTAGGATTGTGCCATGGACTTAACTA
>CAYVLI010000185.1:3547-5679 GCA_964452105.1 uncultured Nitrospinota bacterium | reverse complement strand
TTCAATACACTCAAATCAAGATAAAGGTAACCTGCAAGAATGGCCCTGTTAAAGGAAACAACTAAGAGGATCGGCGAACATTCATACAAGGAATACCGCATCCACGAACAGCCCTTTTACATTTCCGTGAAAGACGAAGTCGAAATTTTCAAAGCGGCCTATGTCAATAAACTCCCCGTACTGATGAAAGGACCAACAGGTTGCGGCAAGACGCGCTTCATCGAGTATATGGCCTACATGCTTTCACCGGGCGAAGAGGGCGAGAAAGGGGAAGAACACTCGCAACTGGTCACCGTCGCCTGTCACGAAGATCTAACCGCCTCCGACCTCGTCGGCCGATACCTCCTCAAGGAAGATGAAACCGTCTGGATAGATGGCCCCCTCACCAAAGCGGTTAAAACCGGAGCCATCTGCTACCTGGATGAAATCGTAGAAGCCAGGAAAGACACCACCGTGGTAATACATCCTCTGGCGGACCACAGGAGAATCCTCACCATAGAGAAGAGGAATCAGACCATCGAAGCACACCCGGATTTCCTTCTGGCCATATCCTACAATCCCGGTTACCAGAGCGTATTCAAAGATATAAAACAGAGCACGCGCCAGCGGTTCGTCTCCATAGAATTCGATTATCCTCCACCGGACATAGAGAAAAAGATAATCGCCCACGAAAGCGGGCTCGGAATCGATATAGCCACAGACCTCGCCAGGCTTGGAGAAAAAGTAAGAAATCTTAAAGAACACGGCCTGGAAGAAGGAGTAAGCACCAGGCTTCTCATATACGCAGGTCAACTAATCACCGGCGGCGTCGACCCGCTGCGGGCTTGCCAGGTGGCCATTACTCACACAATAACCGATGAACAGGAAGTCCAGAAAGCCATCGACGAACTGGTCTCCACCATCTTCTGAAGACCACCACAGGAAGCAGCCCGATAAACTTTGCATAAGTTTACCCAAAGGGAGACCCGCCCTGAATTTCAAACATGATCAAAGGCTTCCTCGATAAAGGAAGTGTCCATGACTGAAACCGGCTCCGCCGGTTCTATGCCGGCATCTCCATACAAGGAAAAGATAGAAAAGACCAGCCGGAGGCTCTCGGAAAGCTCTTTCAGGACAGCCGCAGAGTTTAAACGCGTCGCAGGCGCGATGGCCTTGCAGTTGAGCCTGAAAGAATTCGAAGTATGGATCGACCTGGGACTTCAACTCGGCGCCATCTCAGGCCGCTCCTGGGACTGCTCGGCGGAATACTTCAAGGCCAGCCCCAAAGTAATGAGCATAGAAGTATTCGGCTTCCTCGACCTGCATCAGTGGGTAGGCCACGGAAGAGAGCTGGCCGCACTGTCCTCCGAAGCCGCGGCAAGCTATTTCCAGCACAGTCCAATATTCATAGACCAGATCGACCTGTGGAGCCTCGAGAAATGGGTGCAGCTCGGTCGAAAGCTTATGGAGAACCATGCCGGAAGCTCATGGAGATCGGCTAAACTGACCGCCACCTATTTCCAGACCAGCCTGGATTGTCTCCCCATATTCGGGTTGAGGGAACTCGATGAGTGGGTGGAAGTTGCAGTTATCCTCGCCTCCCGCAGCCACGACGCCACCCAGACCCTCCTGGAAAATTCGGCGCTCTGGTTCTCTCCCTTCACCGATGAAGAAAGAGATAAGATTCTTCAGATCAGCAGAGCCATAGCAGAAAATAATTTTACGGTCCTCATCGATTTCTTTTCACTCCTGAAGCAGCACCACAATAAGATCAAGGCGGAGGTGCGGAAGCCCGCTTACGAGATATGCCTCAATATATCGCGTCATTCGCCGCAGGATGCCCTTAACTATCTGGAACAGTGCCCCGTATCCCTTTCCTGCATAGAAAACAAAGACCAGCTTCGCCTGATGGAAATGGGCGTTAGGCTTTCCTTACTGAACTGGGAGGCCGCCCTAAAATACGTGCACAATCTTCCCGAAATACTTGCCGCATTGCCGGCACACAAGGTAGCCCCCTGGTTCGAAGCAGGGCTGGATATCGCTTCGCAAAACACCCATGCCGGAACAGCATATTACGCCATGGAATCCAGGAGCAGCCAGGAAGTCATAACCAGCCTGCAGCGGACGGTGCACCTGGAAGACGTGAACCGCCT
>CAYVLI010000185.1:2305-3447 GCA_964452105.1 uncultured Nitrospinota bacterium | reverse complement strand
GACTCATCCCTGGCCTCAACCCTCTTCAGAATCATAGAAGACGGCAGAGTAGATTACCTGCTCAGCTCAAACTACCGGGGCCTGAAGAGAGACATGTCTCCCGTCATGGAACATCTTATGGCCGGGAGGCCCCTCCTCGAAGGCCTGACTCCCAGGAATGCGGCGTTAGAGTTGCTCCTCCGCATCACCACCACGGGGCAGGCGAACGAAGAATTCGAATCCTCTATGGCCCTATTACATGACTTCCTTCGAACGGAACTCAACAGGGTTCTTTCCGAGAACGCCACGGTTATCGATTCGGCGCTGGCCGCAGGCAGGATTTATCCCGTCATAAAAAGCCTGCCGGATAGCATAAACCGGCGCGATGAGATAATAGAGGCGCTGGCCCGTCGGCTGGAAACCTGCGGAGGAGAACTCAGCGAACTGCTGGACGCATTGCTTGTAGAAGCTGAAGCGGCAAGTGATGAGCTGAATGAAGAAGGCGGAGAACCTTTCCCCCTGGATATACTCGAATTCCGGGGCGACACTAAACCCGAGGAAGTCCAGAAACTGATGAAGCTGAGGGAAATAAAGGACAATATAGAGCAGCTCAACGAGCACGGCGTGCCTCTGCCCCTCGAACTTCTCAAAGAACTCCTCAAGATGGGAGTGGAAATGGAAATAACCGAGCTGGACGAAGAAGCCCTCGAAAACAGCTCGGGTCTTTTCATAACCAATATAGATGGCCTCTCCGAACTCCCGGCTTACAAGAAAATGAAGGAGATGATGGAGGAAGAGCCTGAAGCCATAGAGCAGTTCCTTTATGGCGACACGGGAATCAACGATCCCAACGAAATCATATACTATTATGATGAATGGGACCACCTCATAAACGACTACCGAGCCAGGTGGTGCAGGCTGAAAGAGATATCTCCAGGCGAGACGGACACGGAGTTCGTAGAGGAGACCCTCCGGGATAACGCCGAATTGATAAGTATCATCCGCAGGCAGTTTCAAATGCTCCGTCCGGAGATGTTCCGCAAGGTGAAGAAACTGGAAAACGGAGAGGAAATAGACATAGACGCAGCCATCCAGGCGGTGACAGAGAAGAGATGCCGGGTGACACCTTCCGAGAAGGTTTACCAGAGGCGGGACAAGAGGGA
>CAYVLI010000185.1:0-2205 GCA_964452105.1 uncultured Nitrospinota bacterium | reverse complement strand
TACGGAAGAGACAACGTCGAGTACTTCACCATAAAAGATTTCAACGAGCGCTACACAGACAAAATTAAAAGCCGAATAGGAGCCATCAAACCGCAGCGGAGCACCCGAATGGGCCCCGCCATCAGGCACGCCGTCAGCAGGCTGGATCAAGCCGATTCCAGGCTCAAAATACTGATCCTGCTCAGCGACGGATATCCCCAGGATTTCGACTACGGCAAAGACCGCACCAGCAAGGAATACGGCATCCAGGACACCGCCAGAGCACTTCACGAAGCAAGGGAGAAGAACATCCACCCTTTCCTGATAACAGTAGACCCCGCGGGAAACGACTACCTCAAAGACATGTGCGGCAAAAACGACTACATGGTAATCGAAAAAGTCTCGTCGCTCCCGCAAGAGCTGATAAGGACGTACCGCACCCTGACTTACAGATAATCCCGACCCCGCCCGAGGCGGGGCCACCCCAACCAGAGGAATCGGTTTATGACCGTCAGCATAGGACTGACCGGCGGAATCGCCAGCGGGAAAAGCACGGTAAGCAAGATGTTGGTTGAACTGGGGGCAGACTACATCGACGCAGACCTGGTGGGCCACCAGATATACCAGCCCGGTAAGGAAGCCTGGCAGGAGATAATCGATACCTGGGGGGAAGACCTGCTACTTCCCGACCGGACCATAAACCGCCAGAAGCTTGGCGCCATTGTCTTCAGCGCCCCCGAAGCCCTGGCCAGGCTAAACCAGATAACGCATCCACGTATCAAGGCAGAGCTGAAAAAAGAGATAGACCAGCGAAAGAGCGGCGAGAGCGATGTAAAGGCTCTGGTAATCGAAGCAGCCATCCTCATCGAAGCCAACTGGCATCCCCTGTTCGACAAAATATGGGTCGTGATAACCGATGAGGAGACCGCCATCGACAGGCTCGCCCGAAGCAAGGGCATGACCCCGGAACAAGCCAGAGCGCGCATAGACGCCCAACTGAGCAACGAAGAGAGAAAGAAATATGCCGACATGGTAATCGAAAACAACGGCTCACTGAAAGAAGTCTTAAAACAGGTGGAAAAAGCCTGGGTGGAAATTTAGCGTCAGTTCGGTAACCTCTGTCTATGGTGGGCATTTCTGAAAAAGCCATGGTTAATAGGGGCGCCGTCCTGCCGCCCGTCCCTCGTAGGGGCGCCGCTTGCTGCGCCCAAGGGCTTAAAGCTCCTCCTGTTAAATGGTGAGTGTGAAATGGTAGTTCTCAAGAGCTCAATTTAAGAAGAACGGTCGCCCCCCTCATATTATGGATGACAACAAACCGAATACGGGTACCGCCCTTCGCATACTCCTTCCCCTGCTGCTCATCCTGAGCATAGTAGAGCTGCATCTGTATCGCCTGCCCCAGGCCATGACGGGTACGGCGCAAAAGGGCGGCGATATCCTGATAACCATTTCCCACCCCTGGGGCACGCTGATCCACGCCCTGGCCGCAGCAGTGGCCGCCGCCGCTCTGGTCATCATGGTGGGATATTCCGTAAAGAGCCGACCGGAATCGGAAAGGAAGAGCTACTGGCCGCTTATCCTGATATTTGCGCTGCTGTTTACTTCCCTCATTCAGACAGCCCAGAGAGGTAGCTCCTCCTTTGCGGTTCTCCAGGTAGTCTCCATTATCCTGGTCGGCTACATGCTCATACGATTCTTACGGTTCGAGCAATCATCCTCTCAAAAAATCATCGTTGTCCTGCTGGCCGCCTACCAGCTAATACCCCGATACCTCCTGATGACTGAGCCTTCCCTGAGCAAGGCCATCGGAGGAATATCTCCCGTCTCTCAGGGGTTCCTCGTCGCCGCGGAAGCGATGATGCTCGTCGCACTCATAGCCCTCATTCCCGTCTATTTCAGGCTCTTTCTGGAGCTGAGCGCCCTCAAGAAGTTAAGGCCCCTCATAGTGGCTTCCGCCATAATCGCCATGCTCGCCACATTCTACCTTGACAACCCCTCCGCCATCGTGGAAGCCTCGTCCCACATTTCCGGACTCCAGTTCATGCTACCCTTCCCCATCTATCTCGTGGCAGTCTGGGCCATAATATTTTCCGCCATCACCATGAGGGCCAGTGACGACCACAATCGCTCCATGGGTTACGCCCTGGTGTTCATATTCATCTCAGGGTTCCTGCTCCTCAACCCCTACCAGCACCTCCTCTCCGGCCTCGGCTTCACCCTCCTGGG
>CAYVLI010000184.1:1807-5705 GCA_964452105.1 uncultured Nitrospinota bacterium | reverse complement strand
ACAACCTGGCTAACGTGAACACCGCCGGATTCAAGGAGGATCGCCCTATCTTTCAAGTAAATAATACCAATGGAGCCGTCCAGCCCGCCCAACCGGAGAGCGTTCAGGTGGCCGATACCGGCCCCTCGAAAGCTATCCGCCCAGTGAGTTACCTGAATAGTCTGCGGAACAATTCCACCGTGTTCGCAGGGGTCAAGACCGATTATGCCCCCGGTCAGCTTCTCCGTACGGGCAATAAATTGGACCTGGCGCTCAGGGGCAGCGGCTTCTTCGCAGTGGAAACTCCGGAAGGTGTGAGGTACACCAGAAACGGCCGATTTACCCTGAATGATGAGGGTCTTCTGGTATCTCATGAAGGATTTCCTGTGCTGGGCGATAACGGCGGCGCCATAACGATTGAAAAGGAGGATGTTGTGGTGAGAGCAGACGGGGAAATTACCTCTGGCGCCGATAGCCTGGGCAAGCTCATGATAGCCGACCTTCCATCGTCGGGCGCATTGATAAAAGCAGGCGGGAGCCTTTTCGCATCTACAGCGGGTCCTCTACCTGAAAAAGATTCGGAAGGCGCAGAAGTCGCACAGGGTTTCCTGGAGTCCTCTAACGTAAACGTCGTCAAGGATATGATCATGCTTATCGAGGTATCCAGGGCATACGAGTCGTATCAGAAAGTAGTCCATTCTTTGAATGAAGTCTTAACAAGGTCAATAAACGAGATATCCAGGTTAACCTGATTCTATAAGCTCGAACCATGGGAGGAAAAAGCGGCGATGATAAGAGCTCTATGGACGGCAGCTTCGGGGCTTGAAGCCCAACAGATGACCATTGATGTCATCTCCAACAATCTGGCCAACGTGAATACTACAGGATACAAACGCGCCAATGCCGACTTTCAGGATTTGATGTACCAGACCATCGTCTCCCCCGGCACCTCATCGTCTTCCGGAAACACTTTCCCCACGGGAATAGAGGTGGGGCACGGCACCCGTCTGGTGGCCATTCAAAAGCTCTTTTCCCAGGGCGGTTTCAAACAAACCCAGAACCCTCTGGACCTGGCAATCGAAGGCGACGGCTTCTTTCAGTTGATTCATCCCAACGGCGGAACTGCATATACCAGGGCGGGAGCATTCAAGCGCGACAGCGAAGGACGCATCGTAAACTCCGACGGCTATGTGCTTGATCCGGAAATAGTCATTCCATCTGATGCCAAGGAGGTCACCGTTGGTGCGGACGGCACGGTATCGGTTCTCGTAGAGGGGGAGACAGAGCCCACCGAGATAGGAACGATACAGTTGGTCAGGTTCGCAAACCCCGGGGGGTTGATGAGCACGGGAAAAAATCTGTACCAGACTACCCCGGCTTCCGGAACGGCGGAGGTAGGCACCGCTGGAAGCGACGGCTTCGGCACGGTAATGCAGGGCTTTCTGGAGATGTCTAACGTAAACGTGGTCAACGAGATGATTAACCTGATCATAGCCCAGAGGGCTTATGAGGTTAATTCTAAGGTGATTCAGGCCACAGACGATATGCTGAACGTGGCCAATAACGTTAAGAGATAAGGAGGCGGGGGCATGAAAAAGACAACCCTGCTTTTAGCAGCTCTGCTGGTGGTGGCAACGGTCTCGATATTGGGAATCGTGGCCCGGACATCAGCACAGGGTAGAGCTTCCGTGATAGTAAACCAGGAGAGCCATGTCTCGGGAGAAGCGATATTCCTGAGAGATATCGCCAGCATAAAAAGCGATGATCCCTCTCTGGCTTCAGACCTGGCTTCCACCTATATAGGACGCGCCCCGCTGCCCGGTCAATCCAGGAGCATCAAGCTTGAACAGATAAAGCGGAAGATAAAACAAAAAGGCATTCTCCTCACGACTATAGAGCTTAAATCCCCTTCTCAAATAAAAGTTCTGGGAAATTACAACGAGATAGAAGGTGATGCGATAGAAAAGATCGTGAGAAAGTTTATCCTTCAGGAGATGCCCTGGGACCCGGGCCAGGTAAATATAAAAGGCCTGGATTTTGACGGAAATATCATTTTGCCCAAGGGGAAAATTACTTACCAGTTGGTGCCACAGGCTAACGAAAATTACCTCGGTTCCACTCCCATCCAGGTCGCCTTCGCGGTTGACGGCAAGCCTCAAAAAAAGGTATGGCTCAACGCAGACATCGAGGTCTATACGCCGGTGGTGGTGAGCACCAGACCCATGCCCAGGTATCATGTGGTAGGCAAATCCGACATCAGGTTGGAAAGAAGGAACCTGGCCGATCTTTCATCCAACATTCTGACCAGTTTAGAGGAGCCCATCGGGAAAAGAATCAAAGCATCCCTGTCGGCAAATACTCCCCTGAGAGCCGACTTGATAGAGCTACCGCCTCTGGTGAAAAGAGGTGACATAGTCACCGTCATTGCTGAGAACGAGGCCCTTAAGATAGTAACCACGGGCATGGTGAGAGACAGGGGGCGCAGGGGAGACGTGGTGCGGGTTATAAATATTAACTCCAACAAAGAAGTTTTCGGCAAGGTGGTGGACGCCAGGACGGTGAAGGTAAACTTTTGAGAATAGTTAAAGCCCCTTTGCATATGGCGCTGCTTGCGGCTGACGAGAGGAAAAGGCCTTGAAGAGGAAAAAGGTGCAGGAGAGATTTCACAAAGTGTTTCTGGTAGCGATATCCCTGCCGACTTTGTTTGGTTTGATAGGATGCGGAACGGCTGGCAGGCCCGTGCCTGTGGCCGTAAAACCTTATCCAATAATCAAATCTGTCTCGAGAGAGGCGCCCAGAGGTGTCAACGGTTCACTGTGGACCGACTCCGGGTATTCCCTATTTACGGATCACAAGGCGCGAAAGGTAAACGACTTAATCACCGTCAAGATAGTAGAAGATATTAAGGCCACCAAGGCGGCTTCGACCAAAACGGCGAAGAATTCTTCACATGCTGCAGGCATCAAAGCCCTGTTCGGGTTTGAGAAATCGATAGCCAATTCAAATCGTAATTTCAATCCCGAGTCCCTGCTGGACGCCAGCGTTAAGAATAGCTTTGACGGCTCTGGAAGCACCAGCCGCAGTGAGAGGATAACCGGTACCATAACGGCTTCGGTGAGGGCGGTGTTGCCCAACGGGAACCTGGTCATCGGCGGCAGCAGGGAAGTGGCCATCAATAACGAAACACAATTTATGATTCTTTCAGGCGTGGTAAGACCGCAGGATGTAAGCCCATTCAACACGGTGCTTTCCACCTCAATCTCCGATGCAACGATTACTTATACAGGTAAAGGCGTCATTAGTGACAAACAGAAGCCCGGTTGGCTCATCAGGGGACTCGATATCTTCTGGCCTTTTTGATTTAGCAAAACAGCTTCTCTGTCGAAGAGGACATGAAGGGGATCCTAAACCATGCGTTTGATAAGATTGAGACCGTTTATATACCTGCTTTTGCTCTCCCTGTTCTTGTCCGGCTCGTCTGCGGCATGGGCGATTCGAGTGAAAGACATGTCGAAGATCGAAGGCGTAAGAGATAACCAATTGGTCGGGTACGGCCTCGTGGTGGGACTGGATGGGACCGGCGACAAGCAGGGAGTTACCTTCACACGGCAATCTCTGGCCAGCATGCTGGAAAGGATGGGCGTCACTCTAAACCCCAACACAATAAAGGTGAAGAATGTGGCGTCGGTGATTGTCACAGCAGAGCTTCCACCTTTCGCCAAGCCTGGAAACAAGATAGATGCTCTGGTTTCCTCCCTCGGAGACGCCAAGAGCCTTAGAGGAGGGACCCTCCTTCTCACTCCCCTCAGAGGTGCTGATAACAGGGTCTATGCCGTCTCCCAGGGCCCTATATCCATAGGAGGTTTCTCAGCGTCCGGCGCCGCGGGAGGTGGCGTGCAGAAAAATTTTCCCACTGTGG
>CAYVLI010000184.1:0-1707 GCA_964452105.1 uncultured Nitrospinota bacterium | reverse complement strand
TTCTCAGCGTCCGGCGCCGCGGGAGGTGGCGTGCAGAAAAATTTTCCCACTGTGGGAAAGATAGTAAATGGTGCGCTTATAGAACGAGCCGTTCCCAATAATTTTATGTCCAGGGATTCAATATTCATTTTTCTCAATAATCCCGATTTCACCACTGCAGTCAGGGTCGCAGACAGGATAAACGAACGTCTGGGTTCATCGTTGGCCGAGGCGGTGGATGCCGGGACGGTCAAGGTAAGAAAGCCCGCAGGGTACAAGAAGAATATGGTGGAGTTCACCGCTTCCATAGAAAAAGTGGAGGTAAAGCCGGATGTTGTGGCCAGGGTGGTGCTGGATGAAAGGACAGGCACCGTGGCCGTGGGCGAGAATGTAAGGATTTCTACCATTGCCGTCTCCCACGGCAACCTCAGCATAGAGATCAAGGAACGACAAGGAGTTTCGCAGCCAGCTCCTTTCTCTCAAGGGGAGACGGTCAAGGTCCCCGACAGCGAAGTAACGGTTAACGAGGAAAAGGCGCAGCTCATAGTCGTTCATGAAGGAGTATCCGTTAAGGATGTAGTCCGCGCACTGAACGCGGTAGCGGTTTCGCCCAGGGACCTGATAGCTATTTTCCAGGCGATAAAAGCCGCCGGCGCTCTTCACGCAGAGTTGGAAATAATATGAGTGGTTTAGAGACTTCGTTTACATTTACAGGGGTATTAGAATGGACGGCGTTTTCCTGAAACCTGGTAATATGTCTGCCAAATATCTCATGCTCGACAATAAAGTCCAGCTTCTGGAGAAAACCCTTTCCGGACCTCTGGAGAAGATTCATTCCGGTGACAAAGAGGAACTGAAGGAAGTGGCAGCGGAATTCGAGTCATTTTTTATCTATTATCTTTTTCAGCGTATGAGAGCGACTATACCCAAGGGAGGCCTGCTGGGCGAAAGCACCCAGAGGGATATGTACACTTCGATGCTGGATGAGGAAATGGCCAGGAAACTGGCGGCCGGCGGCGGAATCGGCCTTTCGAAGATGATTATAGAGCAACTGGGAAGAAGCCTGGAGAAACGCTGATGAGGGACGTGAAAAAATCATATAATAAAATTAAAGTTTTTCCTCATCGTTGTCGATAGACATATAAGAATCACTCTGGACTGTCAACAAATATACCTTGGGGGGTAGAAGATGGAAATTTCAGGCGACAAAAACGGCATAGACCTGCTCCGTATACAGGAAAAGTCCCGGGAAATACAGGAGAAAGCTGAGTCCCAGAAAGCCGGTAGGAAGACGTCTAATGATAAGAGCTCCGAATCTGGGGAGGCCCGGGGAAATGCAGGAGTGGACGAGGTCCATATTTCCAGCCGTGCAAGGGATGCTCAGAAAATCAGGGCCGAAATAGATGCCACACCCGACGTTCGGGTTGCTAAGGTAGAAGAAATTAAAACCGCCATCGCACAGGGGAAGTATCACGTGGATGCGCAGGATATAGCCGACAAAATCCTCCGCGAACATTTTTTAGACTTTTTTAGTTGATAACCTTTATCCAAAGGCGGAAAAATCTGGATGAAAATAGAAACTTCATCGCTTGTAGATTTTATGGAGTTGCTCCATCTGGAGATCGATACCCACCGTAAGCTGGTGGCACTTCTCGAAGAAGAGAAACGTATTCTATCGATGGCTGAAGTGGGTTTACTCAGGGAAATCAACAAGCGCATCGAAACAGT
>CAYVLI010000183.1:0-5737 GCA_964452105.1 uncultured Nitrospinota bacterium | reverse complement strand
CCCCCCGGAATCTGGGAAAGAATACTCGCCGAAGTGCAGGTGAAGATAGAGGATTCGGACAGGCTTAAACGAGCGCTTTTCAACTACTTCATGAAAATCGGAAATGAAGTCATCGAGAGGAAGTTGGAAAAAAAGAGCCTGGGATTCGGACTGCGATTCCTTTATATGTTGGGCCGATTCTTCGTATTCAGCCCCTTGAAAGACCAGTTGGGGATGGCTCGGGCTCGTAAAGCTTACACGGGCGGAGCGGCTCTGGGTCCCGAGATATTCAAGTTCTACCGCTCCCTGGGCATCAATTACAAGCAGCTTTACGGGCTTACAGAGGTAAGCGCCCTGGCCACCATGCAGCCCGATAACGAAGCCAACCCCGAGACGGTAGGCAAGCCGCTTCCGGAGGTCGAAGTCAAGCTTTCGGATAAGGGTGAGGTGCTGCTCAAGGCGCCCGGAGTTTTCCAGGGATATTACAAAAATGATGAAGCCACCAGCAAGACGGTCGAAGGTGGCTGGTTGCATACCGGGGATGCTGGATATATCGGCGATGACGGACATATAAGGATAATAGACCGGGCAAAAGACGTCAGCTCCCTCTCCGACGGGACCATCTTCGCTCCTCAATTTATCGAAAACAAACTGAAATTCAGCCCTTACATCAAGGAAGTGGTAGCCATAGGGAAGGGAAGGCCCTACGTATCCGCCATCATAAATATAGATGCAGGCAATGTGGGCAACTGGGCGGAGCGCAAAGGCCTCAGCTACACAAGCTACATGGAGCTGTCGCAGAAACCGGAAATATATAATTTGCTCATGGAACAGATAGCCGGAGTCAACAAAAGCCTGGCTCATGACCCGCAGATGAACAAGACCCGGATAAGGAAGTTCATCATCCTCAACAAGGAGCTGGACGCCGACGACGCCGAAATCACCAGAACCAGGAAAATTCGACGTGGATTCATCGCCGAAAAATATGCGGATATTATAGAAGCTTTCTACCTGGATAACGAAGAAATAACAGTCGCCACAAACATCACTTTCGAAGACGGACGCCAGGCCAGCATCGAATCATCATTACGCATCTGCGCATTGAAAGACGCCGAAGCGACAGCGGCCGCTACGTCCGGCGGCTAGGCCCGAACGAGGAGGGGAGCAGATTCATGGGTTTCTTTTTTCTACTTTTAGTGGCAGGCTTGTTCACGGGGATGGTGTACGCCCTCGTGGCTCTCGGATTCGTTCTTATCTATAAAGCGTCCGGGGCTATAAACTTCGCCCAGGGTGAGTTCGTGATGTTCGGTGGATTTCTTACCGCCGCCTGTTTGCAGTTATATCATATAAATCTTGTTATCTCCATTATCATCGGCCTGGGGTTCATGGTGATATTAGGCGTGATTGTCGAGAGGCTGGTGCTCCGTCCGCTTATAGGGCGTGATGTGATAGCCGTAATCATGGCCACCATAGGGCTGGCAGGTATATTGAGAGGAGGGCTCCTTATAACCTGGGGCGCAAGAACGCTGGACATCCCTCTTCCGGTCAGGGAATTTCCTTACGTAGTGGGACCCCTTCTCATAAAACCCATCCATCTGGTGGGCGCTATAATAAGCCTGGCTTTCATAGGCCTTTTCAGCTTTATATTCCTGCGGAGCCGCACCGGAATCGCATTACGCGCCGTGGCTGATGATACCTCGACGGCTCAGGCCATGGGCATCAATGTCAGGCGTTTTTTCGCTCTGGTATGGGCGCTTGCCGGAGTAGTGGCCGCCATCGGAGGCGTGATATGGGGCAACATGATAGGAGCGGATGTACACACTTCTCTGGTCGGATTGAAGGTGTTCCCCGTGATTATCCTTGGCGGATTGACCAGCATCCCCGGTGTAATCATAGGAGGCCTGATAATAGGCGCAGCAGAAAATATAGCAGCAGGCTATCTGGATTATTACGTGGGAGGGGGGACCAAGAATTTGGTGCCCTTTGTCATCATGATCGTATGGCTGCTCTTCCAGCCACATGGAATTTTCGGTGAAGAGACAATAGAAAGGGTATAGACCGCTATGTTCAACAGAGAATGCGGGGTTTTCAAGACCAGCTACAAATCCGATATGGCTCTTTTCCCACTGCCCCTGACCTTCTGGACGGTGGTGGTAGTCAGTGTTATCTTCTTCATAGTCATCCCCTTAATAGCTACCAATTACTACCTTAATATGCTCAACCTGGTATTCATCGCCGTGGTGGGAGCATTGGGGCTCAACCTGTTGACCGGTTACTGCGGCCAGATATCAATCGGACATGCCGCCTTCATCATGGTGGGCGCCTATGCCGCCGCCCATGGAGTAACCACCTTCCACATGCCCTTCTGGCTGGGCATAATCTTCGGCGGCGTAGCCGCGGCCCTATGGGGAATCGTCTTCGGTATCCCCTCCCTCCGGGTAAAAGGTCTATACCTCGCCATCGCCACCTGGGCCGCCCAGCTCATCACCGAATGGATAATGATACACGTCACCCCCATAAGCGGGGGCGCCGAGGCCACCAAGAGCGTGCCCCTGGTTCATTTCGGCGGCTGGGTGGTAGAGAGCATGAGGGATTATTACTATCTTAACCTGATTATTGCGGCCATCGCTATTATAGCGGCCATGAACATAGTCCGCAGTCCCATAGGCCGGGCCTTCGTCGCAATCAGAGACAGGGACATAGCCGCTGAAGCGCTGGGCATAAATCTCTTTAAGTATAAGCTCCTGGCCTTCGCCATGGCTTCCTTCTACGCCGGAGTCGCAGGCGCCATGTACGCATATTACTGGAGGATAGCCACCTACGAGGCCTTCGACCTGATGGTGTCCATCGATTACCTGGCCATGATCATCATAGGTGGGATGGGGAGCATTTTGGGATCCATCTTCGGCGCTGCATTCGTAACCCTTATGAACCCCTTTTTAAGAGGCGTCCTGGATAAATTAGCGCCTCTGTTCACTGAACCCGGCCAACTGGGCGGCGTCACAGCCATCTTTACCCAGTTGCGTATCGTTCTCTTCGGGGCGTTGATAATAATCTTCCTGGTCCTCGAACCGGAGGGTCTGAACAAGCTCTGGAGAAATGTCAAGGCTTATTTCAGAGTTTGGCCGTTTAGTTATTGATTGCTATTTAGTTATTGATTGCTATAATTTGAAGATGATGATTAGCTGATGATTGTTAACCATTAATTTAATTTTTTTCCATCCAAAGAGGGGAGAAGCGTATGTGGTCTAAAAAACAGCGGTTAGCTCTATTGTTTTGTTTCATGTCCACGGTAGCCCTTATTCTGGTCGGAGGGTTTGGGACACTCGCTCCGGCCCAGGAGAAAGGGGCCATCACCATCGGTTTCATGTATGACACCACTGGGCCAACTCAGCTTTTCGGCATCCCCATTTCGCAGGCCGGCCGTGATTTAATCAACCTCACAAATAGAAAAGGCGGAATTGCCGGCCATCCCATCAATGCCCTCGAGCATGAAATGGGTTACAAAGTGCCCCTGGCAGTCGAGGCCTATGAGCGTTTTAAAGCTGCGGGTGCGGTTTACACTCCCGCATGGGGTACTCCCATAGTCTATGCCTTAACCGAACGAGCCACCAATGACAAGATACCCATCACCAGCCCTGGGTTCGGCAGGGCGGATGCTGCTGACGGAACGCGGTTCCCCTATGTATTCCCAATAGCGGCGAGCTATTGGTCCCAGGCCGGGGCATCGATCAAATATGTTTTGGACCAGTGGAAAGCGGAAGGCAAATCGGGAATGCCCAAGATCGCCTACCTGTATTGGGATAACCCCGCCGGGAGAGAACCTTTCCCCATTTTTAACAGGCTTCAGAAAAAGCTGGGCTTCAAGTTCAAATCCTGGGGTATCCCTTCTCCCGGAATAGAGCAGAGCGCCCAGATTCTGGACATCACCAGGAGGTATAAGGCGGACTGGGTGATATTACATACCTGGAGTAAGTCCCCGGCCATAGCCATGAAAGAGTTGCATCGCAACGGCTTCCCCCTGGACCATGTCATCGGCTTCGTCTGGGCCTGTAGCGAGCATGACCTTGTAGGCGCGGGACCGAAAGTCGCCGAAGGATATCAATGCTTAAGATTCGCCGGTGTAGGGTTTGACTACTCGGTCATCAGAGAAATAAAAAAGATGTACGCAGATGAGAACAAACCAGCGCCAAGGGAGATGTTGGAGATCAGCAGCGCTTATAACCAGGGTATAGTATGGATGGGCGTACCCCTGGAAGCCATCAGGTTAGCCGTAGAGAAGTATGGTTACCCTGTTACCGGGGAACAGGTGAAAAACGGCTTCGAGATGATCAAGGGCTTCACACTGGGCGGCATCGTGCCTCCCCTGGAGATTACTCCTCACGACCATGAGGGCGGCGGATGGACTCAGCTTGCCAAGGTTAAGAATGGCACATTCATTAAAGGCAGCGACTGGTTCCACGGCTTCAGGGATGAAGTCATGAAACAGCTTGCCGAAGCCGCCAAGGCCGGAGATTGATGGAAAAGCCAAATGCTTAGCATAAACAACATCGAGGTAATTTTCGAGAATATTTTCCTGGTCATCAAGGGGCTTTCTCTGGAGGTGCCCGAGGGGGGGATCATTACCCTCCTCGGGGCCAACGGGGCCGGTAAGTCCACCACCCTTAAAGCCATCTCCGGTCTCATCGGGGTCGAGAACGGAGAGGTGACCAGGGGCACGATCGAGATGGATGATGAGTCCATCCAGAAGAGAACTCCCGGTGAAATAGTCAAAAGGGGCATCGCCCTGGTGCCGGAAGGGAGACGGGTCTTCGAGCATCTGAGCACCGAAGAGAACCTGATGGTAGGCGCACACATTCGCAAGGGCAAGGCCCAGATCCGCCGCGATCTGGAGTTGGTCTATGAATACTTTCCCAGGCTGGCGGAGCGAGCGCGGGTCAGATCCGGATATCTCTCGGGTGGGGAGCAGCAGATGCTGGCCATCGGGCGAGGAATTATGTCGCGCCCGAGGCTGCTCCTTCTGGACGAGCCCTCTTTAGGCCTGGCGCCGCAGTTGGTACAGGAGATTTTCGAGATCGTTATCCGCTTGAACAAGGAGGAGAACGTCTCCTTCCTGGTGGTGGAACAGAACGCGGTCATGGCGCTCTCAATCGCTCAGTACGGTTACATCCTCGAGAGCGGGAAGGTGGTAATGAGCGGGACCGCAGATGAATTGCGGAACAACGATGACATCAAAGAGTTCTATCTGGGCATCACCGACCGGGGGAAAAAGAGCTTCAAGGAAGTAAAACACTATAGGCGCCGCAAGCGCTGGATGATGTAAACATCAGGGAACCTTTTTACTAAAAGGGCGCAGGAAGCCTTTTTCGAAAAAGGTTCCCTGAATTATTTTGCCGTTAACGGCCGCCCACCACCAGCTTCTCAACCCTTAAGGTCGGCTGACCTACGTTGGTGGGAACCCATCCGCTGCCCGCGCCGCACAACCCCTGAGCCTGCGCCAGGTTATTCCCCACCATGTCTATATCCTTTAGCACCAGCGCACCGTTGCCTATGAGGGTCGCGCCCCTGACGGGCTTGTCTATCCTGCCGCTCTTGATGAGGTAGCCCTCCTCCACGGCGAAGTTGAAATCGCCCGTGGAAGGATTGACGCTCCCTCCCCCCATTTTTTTGGCGAAGAGGCCTTGGTCGGTAGCCTCGATTATCTCTTCAAAGCTGCTTTCTCCGGCGAGTATCATGGTGTTGCGCATGCGCGAGACCG
>CAYVLI010000182.1:2864-5741 GCA_964452105.1 uncultured Nitrospinota bacterium | reverse complement strand
CAATTCCCATCTCGTTACCGCCTCTGAAGAGAGGATAAAAACATGAACCAAAAATTTAAGACCGTGTTCGTTCGATTAATAGAATAATAGCTTTATACTAAATTATCAATCGGCGGCTGCGTCCAATCTTCACCGAAGGAAGATGCTATCCGCCGCACCGTACGCTCTGGGTCGGCAAGCAGCCCGCTGTGCATAACTCGCAGGTATAGCCTGCGCTGTTCGCCCGTTCCGGTTACCAGATATTCCAATCTATACCAATAGGCCCATATACGGAAGGTCATTGCCGACAGAAGAACTAAAGCGGACACCCACATGATCGGCCTGCCGGGATCGTACCTGTAGCTCAGGACGGAGGCTTCCTGCCATTTCTTGAGGGTCAACGTCACCCCCTGCGCCGTGAGCGGCTCCCCCAGAACGAGTTTTCCCAGGCTAACCGGTTTCTCTTTTTCCTCTTTTTCTTCACCGATAAGTTCAAGCGCTGCGAAAGGTTTTATCTTTTCGCTGCCTCCGGTTTTCCTGAAAAGCGTTCCTACCCTTAGCATCCCGGTCTTCAGCTTGCCTTTAATTCCTGCCACCTCGAAGGGCTCGCCTGATTCGACTTCCAGGCCATCCTCAGAGCCATTTACATCAAGGGTCATCTTCTGCTGTATGTCCATCTGATAGAAGGTTATCCCTCCGTAGCGCAACGGGTCGTTCACTTCTATGGTCTTGCGCTCTACCTCTTTTCCATCCTCATACACTACCAGGCGGCTCTTCCAGTCCCTGGGGAAAAAAGAATCCTCCGGCAATTTGTACGATATGCGCTCCCCCCTGATATCCGCTAACAGCGCAAGTCTTCCCGCTCCTCCGGGTGGATAGTCAAGCTTCGGGAATTGTGTATATTCGGTTATGAATTTCTCCAGTCCGACCTTGAAAGTTTTTCCAGCGCCTGGTTTCACATCGATTCCCCGCAACCTGTACCATCGAGCCTCCAGAGAACGAGTGGAAACTTCTTTTGCCTGGCCCGGCAGCAGGGAAAGCTCCCCTTCGAACGCAAAAAGATAAGAAACGGCGAACCCCGCCAGCAGCACCAGCAGGGCGGTATGAAAAACCCATGAGGGCCAGTGCGGATTAATCCCCTTCTCCATGGAGCAGGTGCCGCCTACTCCGAGGGACCTGCCACTCCTCACTCTAAAACCCAGCCCGCCCAGTTTCTTTGCCAGATTCTCTTCTCTCAAATCGTGTTCCGGCGGCAGTGGTATGGACAGCGTCCTGGGGTCTTCTCTCAATATCTCCTCGTTGATGGAGGGATTAACCATGCGCAGGAGGAGCCGCAACCTCTCGTATGAGCATATGAACTGATTTACGAAGAGCAGAGCAGAGGCAATCAAGAACAGGGGTGCGGTAAAGATGTTGAGCACGCCTATGATTTTAAAGACCTGAAGCAGGACTCCGCCCTCTTCTGCGTAACCCTTGCCCTGGGGGAAGATGGTGCCAATGAGGAAGAAGATGCAGAGTATCAGAAGCAGCCAGACGGTGGTCTTTATGGAAGCCAGCTTTTTATATAACCAGTTTCTTCTCATCATGGGAAATACCGGGTAATTAACATCAGAGCGAGTGTTTTTTCGATCACAAAGTGTAAATGTGCAGACTTTCTATGCCCAGAATTTTGGCCAGCCAGCTGATGCCGATGAAAGTCATCATCATGCACCAGAATCCCACCAGATTCAGGACCGGCGCTACCCAGCGCCTCCACCTCGGAATGGCCTGTGCATGGAGGTAGGCCGCGAAAACAGTAAAGGTTATGAGGGACCAGGTCTCTTTGGGGTCCCACGACCACGGTCTGCCCCAGGCCTGGTCCGCCCAGGCGGCCCCCGAAATTATGCCGAACGCCAGAAGCGGAAAGCCGAAGAGGATCAACTTGTATGCGACCCTGTTCAAACTTTCTATATTATTCTCGCTTATCCCGTAGTCTATGGCTGCCGGGCGACCGGCATAGGGCCTTGCCAGCAGGTAAACAATTTCATATCCGCAGCTCACCACGAAAACGGCGTAGGAGACGAAAGCCAGCACCACGTGCCAGATGAACCAGGAGCTTTGCAGCGCCGGTGGCAAAGGGTTTATGGCTGGACTGCGCTTAAACAGGGCGTAAGCCATCCCCCCCACGGCGATCACTGTTATGACCGAGATGGGCGCATATAACCTGGGCAGCCATCTTTTGACTATCAGGTAGGTGATAACGGCCGACCATGAGAACCAGGACAGGCTCTCGTAAAGGGACTGGTATGGGGGCCGCATGCCCTCCAGAGTGCGCATTGCGATGATGATTGTGTGCAATACCGCCCCTATGAATAAGAGGCTGTTGGATGCCTTCCCGCAGGAACTTTTGGGGTAAAATAGATGCAATAAGCAGAAGACGAAGCTCAACGAATAGAGCCCCATCACCAGGATTAACATCTTGATTTCTATGGATATAAGGAAGGCTTCCCTGCTCAGTACCTGTTCCAGCATCTCAGCTCTCGGCAGTGGTATTTTTTTGGGGATCGGTTATTCTGATGAGTATGTCTCCGTTTGGAGGAATATTATCGAGTGCGGTGAGCATGCCCTCGACCGTCCCCCGAATAAAATCCTGAACGAAAGGTTTAAGCGGTATTGGCAGGTTATTAACGTACAGGGTGCAATTATTTTCATTATCCGGTTTCAGGTATCGTTGCTCGATGAAATCTGCTATGCCCTTGACGTCGTCGATGTGATAGCGCGGGACATCCGTATCGACTTCCACGTCAGAAGCCACGGCCACCAGTTTGTCTTCCAGGGTGCTCATGAGCTCTTTGTGCTCAGCAGATCTGAAAACTTCTATCTTCTCCTTGTCGCCCTTCTTATAGCCTTCGGTGAGTA
>CAYVLI010000182.1:0-2764 GCA_964452105.1 uncultured Nitrospinota bacterium | reverse complement strand
GATCTGAAAACTTCTATCTTCTCCTTGTCGCCCTTCTTATAGCCTTCGGTGAGTATGAGATCGATCTCTCCATCGAGATGCCGGCTCAGGGAATCCAGGGTCTGTTCTTCATCTACCTTCTTGATCATGGCCATCTTTGCCGGTGAGGAAATAACCACCACTCTGGCTCCGGCCTGTCCATGGCGCCAGGTATCCTTCCCCTCCTTGTCTATATCGAAACTGTGCGAATCATGCTTTATGGTTCCCACGCTGTACCCGCGGGCGCTCAGTTCCGGGATAAGCTTCTCTATAAGCGTGGTTTTGCCGCTGTTGGATTTTCCTATGATGGAAACGATGGGTATCATCTGTTTTCCTGAAGCGTTTGAGTTAAAAAGGCATCTCCGGAGATGGCGATTCTATTTCTTCAAAACCAAGTAGCGATTTTCGTTCTGTCTTTCCACCAGAAGCAGGATGGAATCTTCGTTGCTATGCTCAATGACGTTTCGCAGTTCTCCCAGATTCTCCACCCGGTTTTTATTCACTTCTTTGATGACGTCCCCGCTGAGCAGCCCGGCCCTTTCGGCAGGGCTGTCCGGCTGGACCTCGTCCACCAGGACTCCTCTGGTATCCTTCAACTTAAGGTTTTCCGCCACGTGGGCGGTGATATCGGTGAGCAGAAGGCCCAGCTTCTCTTCAAGCCCCTTGTTCATGGCTAAAGAGAATTCCGACATTTCTCCCACTGCCACCTTAAGTATCTTCTCCTTTCCATTTCTTATTATTTTTACCTCTACCTCTCTATTTATATGGGTACCGGCCACCAGCCTTTGCAACTCTCTTACATCGTTGACATCTGTTCCATTGAAACTTATTACCACGTCTCCATTCCGCATCCCTGCTTTTTCGGCAGGATTGTCTTTCATAACGCTCGAGATCAGAACCCCCTTCGGCCGGTCCATCTTATGCTCTTTGGCCAATTTTTCTGTCATGTCGGTTATGCTCACGCCCAACCAGCCCCTTACGTACCTGCCCTTATCCATTAACTGGGGAAGTATCTCTTTTGCCATATTTATGGGCACAGCAAAGCCTATGCCCTGCCCTTGAGATATTACAGCGGTGTTTATGCCCACTACTTGCCCGTGCATGTTAAACAGCGGCCCCCCGCTGTTACCCGGATTTATGGCGGCATCGGTCTGTATGAAGTCATCGTAGGGGCTGGCTCCGAGGAACCTGCCCTTTGCGCTCACTATACCTGCAGTTATCGAGTGTTCAAAGCCGAAAGGATTACCCACTGCGATTACCCACTCCCCTATCTGAAGATTATCCGAATCTCCGAACACAGCCACGGGAAGAGCTTCTTTGGGTTCAATCTTGAGCAGTGCGAGGTCCGTCTTTTCGTCCTCTCCTATGACTTCCGCCACGTATTCCTTCTTGTTGGAAAGCTTCACCAATATCTTCTGAGTATCCTCCACCACGTGCTGGTTGGTGACTATATAACCGCCCTTGTTCACAATAAAACCGGAGCCTGAGCTTTCCGCACGGAAACCTTTATATATTCTCTTCTTGAAAGACTTCTCTTTCGGTTCCCTCTCTTTGAATGGATTCAGGAACCCTCTGGGTATCAGAGGATGTCCTTCCGAAGCCTTGGTTACGCTGATATTCACAACAGTGGGTTTGAGTTTTTTGGCAAGCTTAACGAAGGTATCCAGTTTTATCTCTTCACTGTTGTTTTCATAGTTTTCACCTTCTGTCCAGAAGATTCTCGCACCGGCTTCGGATTGAGCTACCGCCCAGAGAACTAAAACCGCACAAAGTGTCACCAAAAAGAATTTCGGCCAAACATTTTGCCTCTCAGCATGGCCGTACATTGTCGTCTCTCCTTTGACTTCCCATCCTAATCATGAAGCGCCTCATCAGGTGCTCAAGCCCTCTCAAGCACTCCCGAAGTCGGCAAAGGCCCATCCTGTATGAAGTAAAAAATATTAATTAAATAGTATATTCCGAGCCTTTAATTGGCAAGATTTATGTTGACAACCGCCCAAACGCTAAACGATGATTATCTCAACTCTTTCTCCCTTCTCCACCCGATCCGTCCCTGGTGGAAGAACAGCAAGCGCGGATTTCCTCCCGGGCCGACGGCCTGTTCGAACGCGCTCCGCATAATACTCATCGCCCTCTCTTTTGAGTCCGACGAGGGAGTAATTGGTCATTCCCGGCCTCCCTCTGAGTCTATCCAGCATGACGGCGCCGATTCTAAAACTGAAATTCCTATCCGTGGCGCCGACTGCCTCCAGCGCCTCGCGGACGAAGAGGTGGAAACAGATGGAAGCGGTCCTGGGTCCGCCGGGTAGCATGAAACAGGGGGTATTCCCCATCAGGCCGAAGGACATGGTACCCCCGGGCCAAATGGCTACGCCCTGGAAGAGGAACCGTCCTCCGCTTTTCACGAACGCCCTGGAGGTCAGGTCGTGAACCCCCCGCCCGCTCCCTCCCGTGGTTATGATCATATCCCCTTCTGCGGCTTTTCTCATCGCTTCGCTAATCTCTTCTTCTGAATCAGGAACGATACCGAAATCTTCTGGAATACCGTCATACTTTAGCACGAGCGAATGCAGCATCAGGGCGTTACCGGTGTGAATCTTTCCCGGGGAGAGCTCCTTTCCGGGAGAAACCAGTTCGTCGCCTATCATAATTAACACCACCCGCGGCCTTGCAAGGACCTCAACCGTCTCCACGCCAAGGGAAGACAGGAATCCTATCTCTTCCGGACCCACCATGGCCCCTTTAC
>CAYVLI010000181.1:0-5760 GCA_964452105.1 uncultured Nitrospinota bacterium | reverse complement strand
GTGCCCGCAACAAATATGGTAGGGCAGCTTGGAGACGGTTTCAAGGTGGCCATGTGCACGCTGGATGAGACCAGGCTGACAGTGCTGGCCGGAGCCGTGGGAATGGCGGAAAGATGCCTGGAGATGTCCCGCGACTACGCCAAGGTACGCGTCCAGTTCGGGAAACCTATTGCAGAGTTTCAGGCCATTCAATGGATGATAGCCGATATGGCCACCGAAATATACGCCGCGAAGATGATGCTCTACAACGCCGCCTGGCGCTACGACCAGGGAGAGAGGATCACCAGGGAAGCGGCCATGTTCAAACTCTTCGCCTCGGAAATGGTCTGCCGCTGCGCGGACAAGGCCCTTCAGATACACGGCGGGATGGGCTACATGAAGGAGCTGCCCATAGAGCGTATTTATCGCGACGCTCGCTTGCTGCGCATCGTTGACGGCACTTCGGAGATTCAGAAACTCGTAATAGCCAGAGATATCCTCAAGGAGGGTTAAATAGAACCGAAATCGAGTTATCAGGGTATTGACAGGAATGTTTTATTATGATAGTTAATCAATGAAGACTGTAAAACCTGCCTGCGAACCCTAACCATTCAGAATAATTAAAAAAGCCCTGTTTGAGATAGATGATGAAGTCGTTTGATAAAACACTTTGAGGAGGTGCAGATGAACATAGTATGCTGTATCAAGCAGGTGCCCGACACGGCCACCATTATAAAAATTGATTCGGAGGGCAAACATATCCAGCGGGACGGAATAACATATATCGTTAGCCCTTACGATGAGTTCGCCGTGGAAGAAGCCTTGCAGATAAAGGAGAAGATCGGTGGAGATACCACGGTGTCCGTGATTACCATGGGCCCGGAAAGGGCAAAGGAAGCCCTGAGGCAGTGTTTCGCCATGGGTGCAGAGCAGGGTTACCACCTCCTGGATGATGCCTTCGACGACTCAGATACTTATGCAACGGCAATAGCCCTCGCAGCCGCCCTCAAAAAGATTGATTTCGACCTGATTATTTGTGGAAAACATGCGGTGGATGGGGATACCTCGCAGGTTACCGGCATGCTGGCGGCGCTGCTGGACATACCCCAGGTCAGCATGATCATGAAGCAGGAGTTAAGCGACGATAACACGAAGGCAATTGTCAATCGCCAACTGGAAGGCGGCGAAGAAGTCGTAGAGGTTCAATTACCATGCCTGTGGACATGCCAGAAGGGTCTTAACGAGCCGCGCTATCCCACCCTGAAAGGGATCATGGGCGCTAAGAAAAAACCCATTACCGATATGTCGGCGTCGGATATCGGTCTAAGTGAGGACGAAGTTGGCCTGAAAGGTTCAAAAACGGATGTCACCAGAATGTACCCGCCGCCCCCGAGACCGCCCGGAAGGATTATCGAAGGAGAGATACCCGATGCGGTAGGCGAACTGGTTAAAGCGCTTAGAGAAGAAGCAAAAGTCCTCTAACGAATAGTACCGGCGATATTGCGCCGGTATTCTGATGGAAACGGAAGGAGAACGGTTAATGGCCAAAGGAATTCTCATATATGCCGAGCAAAGGGATGGTAAACTTCGCAAAGTCGGTTTTGAATGCCTGAGCGAAGCGAGCCGCCTTGCCGCCAAGACAGGCGATGAAATTTGCGCCCTCCTGGTGGGTAAAGACGTGGAGGGGCTGGCTCCACAACTGGCGCACTACGGAGCCGACAAAGTTTACGTCGCCCAGGCAGACCATCTCGAAAAGTACACCGCAGAGGGTCATGCAGCAGTATTCACTGATCTGATAAAGGAGCTCGATCCCTCGATAGTCCTCGTAGGAGGAAGTACTCAGGGTAGGGACCTGGCCCCCAGGGTAGCCATGAAAGTTGGTGGAGGCCTGGCTGCAGACTGCATAGGCCTTGAAATAGACGACGGGAACAAACTCGTATGCAAAAGGCCTGCGTATGCGGGGAAAGCTCATTGCGAAATAAGCTTCATGGAGGGTGTCTATCCCCAGATGGCGACTCTCAGACCCAATGTGTTCAGCGTAATAGAGGCCGATGAGTCGAAAACCGCACAGATTGAGACTTTTCAGGTCAATATAACAGCGGATCAGATACGGACAAAACCCATCGAGTTGCAGATTAAAGGCGGCGAAAGGCCAGACCTCACCGAAGCCGAGATCATCGTCTCCGGCGGGAGAGGGATGAAGGGACCCGAGAACTTCGCCATACTCGAGGAGTTAGCCGACATCCTGGGGCCGACATGCGCCGTGGGAGCTTCCAGGGCCGCCGTGGATGCCGGGTGGCGCGAGCAGCGCTTCCAGGTGGGCCAGACAGGCAAGGTGGTTACGCCGAACCTCTACGTCGCCTGCGGTATTTCGGGGGCAATCCAGCACCTGGCGGGTATGGGAACGTCGAAGGTCATCGTGGCCATTAATAAGGACCCGGATGCCAACATATTCAAAGTCGCCAACTACGGCATCGCCGAAGACCTTTTCAAAGTGGTTCCGGTACTTAAGGAAGAATTGAAAAAAATGTTGACCGAATAGACGGGCAAGGGTATATCCTATGCCCCATCTATTCGAATGGCAGGGGCGCATAACAGTATGCGCCTGCGATCCTGTTGTTAAAATGCTTTTCCTGGCAAAGTTTTCCTTCCTCTTCATGGGGGGAGGTCCATCTCGCCAGGGGAGGGAAGGTGGATTTCAGCTTTGACGAAACTTGCTTTTGCTATACGCTAATGTAATGCTTGACTCGGAAGGAGGTTGCTACGGATATTGCGTAAAATGATTTAAAGGATTAAATTGTTATACAATATTTAAATATACTTAATATTATCGCTATCTCTTTGTCTGACCAGAGGGAAGCTGTTTGAAGGCCTGTCATACGAAATTATTGGCCATCTTATTGTGGTTGGTGGGAATGACCGTGTGGTCGTTCTTTACGCCCCTCTATTCATTGGCGGAAAATCCCCGTCCATCGAGGGAAAGCCTCAGTTTCGACCCCAAGAAAACCGACGACCTCCTGAAGAAAATAGACCAAATAAACAAATCTTACGTTTACAGAAAAGGAGGGCGTCGGGATCCCTTCATACCGCTCCTCAAACCCCGGGATTTATTGGAAAGAGAGTTACTGGCCCGTGAAGGGTCCTGGGAACTCCTTTGCGACCCCAACTATGACAGCAGAAAACCCATTACCAAATTCGAGTTGAACGCTCTGGAACTTAAGGGAGTGGTATGGGGAGGAATGGGAATACAGGCTCTCATTAACGCTCCGGATGGAAAAGCATATAACGTTAAAGTTGGCAATTTCCTTGGGAAAAACTGCGGCAAGATCATAAAGATTACCAATAAATATTTAAAAATAGAGGAAAGATACAGCAACCCGCAGGGAAGGGTAAGGATAGATTATAAGTATAAAGTACTCACGCGCAAAGAGAGAGCAGGTATAGGCGAAAAGGGTAAAGCAGGCAAGCCGACGGAAATGGAGCCCGGAAGCCCCACCGAAAGCGTTACAGTCGATATCGATGCCGAAGAGAATACGCTGGTGGCCAAGAACGGCGATGTAAAGAAATTGATCGCCGGGGATGATGAAGCGCTGACGAAAGTTAAAACCCTGATCCTTAAGTCGGGAGATTACGAGGCCGTAATAGTGGGGGGCGCTTTCAACATCGACTTGCCCAGGACGACCAGGTTCAAGGGCCAGGTAGGTGTATTCATTCCAAAAATTGGTAGCCAACATCAGCAGATGCTGGAACTGGGGGTTGATACAGAGTTCACCACATTAGACCTGGCCGAGATAGCAAACCTGGGGCAGACAGTGAGGTTCACGCTTAAGACAAGGACGCCTGTATATCTCTTTTTGAACGGCCCGGGCTATAACACCAGCGGCGTCGCTTCGGTAACCATCTCGAGACTGCTTACGGTGGAGGAAGTTCAGGCCGCCAGACGCGCGGCAATAACAAAGAGGAAAGCAGTAGAGCGATCCAGGGCGGAAGAGGGTAAGCGAGCGAAGGAGAAAACAGGGCCTGTTAAGGAATAGTTATTCTCAGAGTACAGATTAAACCTCCGAATGATAATCAGGGGAATCTTTCCGATATCCTCAGGCGAGAAAGTTAGAAGTTATCAAAACATCTGCAGATTTATTCCACGGGCAGGCCTTCCCGGTTTCCCCATTCTACCCAGGAGCCATCATAAACTTTCACTCTTGGATAGCCTAACAGCAATAGAGTGAAATATGAATGTGAGGCCCGCATCCCCGACTGGCAGTAAGTAATCACCAGCTTGTCCGGGGTAACCCCGGCTTGCATGTACATTTTCTTCAACTCGGCGGCGGAACGGAATTTTGCGGATTTGTCATCGTACAGGTTATCCACCCAGTTTATATTAATCGCACCCGGGATGTGGCCGCCCCTTTTTGCCTTTATCTCTTCACCCCTGTATTCGGCAGGGGATCTCGCATCCAGGAACACCACCTCAGGATTGTTCAGGTTCTTTAAGACCCACTGCAAGTCAACAATTTCGTTTGTTGAATAACCAGCTCTGAATTTTGCAGGGGAAAAAATAGGCGTATCCGTGGTCAAGGAATGGCCCTCTGCGACCCACGCCCTTATGCCTCCGTCCAGCACCTTTATCGCTTTGTGTCCGTAGCGGTTAAGCGTTATGGAGAATCTGGTTGCAAAAAGACCGCCGACGTTATCGTACGCCACCACCTGCGTATCATTCCCGATTCCTTTTGCGCTCAGGATGTTCTCAAGTTCCCGGGCGCTTATCATCATTCCCGGAATTCCGTCTGCTACAGTTCGGAGACTGTTTACATCAAGCTGGACGGCGTTTCTTATGTGACCCGTCCTGTATTCCTCCAGGGGCCTGAGGTCCACTATTCGCAGGTCAGGCAGGGAGAGGTTCTCCTCAAGCCATTGCGTGTCGGCCAGGTATTGAGGATTGGCGTAATCTTTATAATCCTGTGCAAGAGAATTGCCACCAGTATAGAGTAAAGCGTATGCAGCTATTATGGCGATAATGAAGCGCACTCCATATCTTCGATTATTCAATTAGGCCTCCGTTAAAGATTGCGTTTGTTCAGCTCCTGCTCGAAAAATTTAGCGTACATTACGTCCCATTCCTGGCTGCCTTCAGTGATTTTCTTTGAATAAGAGTTCAAGATACGGCGCACCTCGCCGTCTATCTCGTCCTCTATTTTGAGCTGTTCCAGGATAATCTTGAAAACATGAAGCCTCGTATCATTGGCGTTTTGCAGAAACTTAATCCTGGCGTCATTCTGCAGGTCTTCCACTATCAGCCTGGAGATGTGATTAATCTTTTCCCTGCTTAATCTCATATTTTATGCTTCCTCGGATTTTTGCATGAGTCCCAATAAGTTTGACCGTCCGTTATTCTCTCAAAGTATGAGACCCCGTTCCTTCACCAGGCGGCTCTTAACCACCCTGAACATCTCGCTGTAATTCACGTTGCTTTTATCCATCAGCTCGGAATGTTTGCTCAGAATTTCTCTTACCTCGTCATTGAGTCGGTCCTCTACCAGGAGGTCTTCTATGATGACCCTGCTAATCTTCTCAGAAAGTTCCTCCTGTGAATAGTCCGTTTCCATCAAATCAGCTTCCAGCGCCAGAGCGGCTGCGGACTCCGATATGAGATGTATTATCTCTTTCCTCAGCTTCATATTGCATTTCCTTAAATAACGGGCTGAAAAATAATAGTCTTCCGACGAGCTTATTATAGTTATAGGTTCATCACATTGTCAACGCTTGCAGGGGATAGTGCATAGT
>CAYVLI010000180.1:0-5773 GCA_964452105.1 uncultured Nitrospinota bacterium | reverse complement strand
TAAAGGAAACTCACGGGCCGGATAGCATCGGGGGCATAGGGTCTGGAAAGTGCACGAACGAGGATAGCTACCTCTTCCAGAAGTTCATGCGGGCGGTTATAGGCACAAACAATGTTGACCACTGCGCCCGGCTCTGCCACGCCTCATCCGTTACGGCCCTCAAGATGGCCATCGGAAGCTCGGCCATGTCCAACTCCATAGAGGAAATTCGAAGACTGGAATGTTTCCTGCTCACCGGCTCAAACACCACGGAGACCCATCCCGTCATATCCCTTGAGATGAAGGCGGCGGTCAAGAACGGCGCCACGCTTATCGTGGCGGAACCACGCGGGATAGAAATGACCCGATTCGCATCCGTCTGGCTTCAGCAGAAGCCGGGGACAGACGTGGCCCTCTTCAACGCCATCGCCAACGTCATCATCGCCCACGGCCTGGAGGACAGGGTATTCATAGAAAAGAAGACCGAAGGATATGAAGCCTTCAGAGAAACCGTGTCGCAGTACACGCCGGAGCAAGCTGAACGAATCACAGGTGTACCGGCTGATAAAATCGTGGAAGCCGCTCTCACGTTTGGAAGAGCGGAGCGGGCGGGCATATACTGGGCGCTGGGAGTTGCGGAACATACCCACGGCACAGGCAACGCGCTCACACTGGCCAACCTGGCCCTGCTGACCGGAAACCTGGGGAAAGAGCTTTCGGGGCTCAACCCTCTCCGGGGCCAGAACAACGTCCAGGGAGTCAGCGACTGGGGTGTGCTCTACGACGTCTATCCGGGCTATGAACCCGTCGGCGACGAGTCCGCGAGAACGAAGTTCGAGGAGGCGTGGGGCGTTCCCCTGGCCGACAGGCCCGGCTTGGCCCTGACGGACATGATAGAAAAGGCGGGGGAAGGAGAGATTAAAGCCCTATACATAATGGGGGAGAATACCCTCACCAGCGAGCCCAACCTTAACCACGCCAGGGAAGCGCTGCAGAACCTGGAGTTTCTGGTGGTGCAGGACATCTTCCTCACCGAGACGGCCCGGTTTGCCGATGTGGTGCTCCCTGCCGTTAGCTTCGCCGAGAAGGAGGGCACTTTTACCAATACGGAGCGCCGGGTCCAGAGGGTCAGAATGGCCCTGGAGCCGTTGGGCCTCTCCAGACCGGACTGGCTCATCATCTGTGAACTGGCTGCGCGGATGGGTTACGACATGAACTACGCCCATCCCTCGGAGATATTCGATGAGATGGTGAGTCTTGTTCCCACCCACAGTGGCATATCATATCGGCGGCTGGAAGAGAAAGGCATTCAGTGGCCCTGTCCATCGCAGGACCATCCAGGCGTCAAATATTTATTTAAAGAGAGGCTGCCGCGAGGAAAGGGTAAGTTTCATGCTGTGGAGTACAGGGAAAGCGCTGAACTTTGTGATGATGAATACCCCTTTATTCTGAGCACCGGCAGGGTGCTCTACCACTGGCACGGCGGGGCCGTCAGCAGGCGCTCGAAGGGATTGAATGAAATCTGCCCGGAGGCCGTGGTTGAGATAAATCCCGACGATGCTCAAAGCATCGACTGCCGCGATGGAGATATGGTGAGGGTAATCTCTCGGAGGGGTGAAATAACGCTCAAGGCGAAGATAACGCCCAAGTCTCCCCCCGGAGTCGTCTTTATCCCCTTCCACTTCATCGAGGCCGCAGCTAACCTGCTGACCATCAATGCCTACGACCCTCTATCCCGCATTCCCGAGTACAAGGTCTGCGCGGTTAGGGTGGAAAAGCTCGCAGATTAAAAGTTCCCTTGCCGCCTGCGGGCGCATCTATCCGGGGTCTCGGTGAAACCGGAAACGCAGGTGCTTAAACGATATTCACGAGCTGGATATCGAATGTCAGGCCCTTTCCTGCGAGAGGATGATTGGCATCCAGTGTCATGCCCGATTCAGAGACATTCGTTACTTCAACTATTGCCATTCGGCCATCGTCCTGGCGCATTTGCAGTTTCTGACCCACCTGTGGATCAAGATTCTCCGGAATCTGATCGATATCCACCTCCAGTATCAGCTCTTCAAGGTGTGGGCCGTAGGCATCTTCAGGGGGGATTTCCTCAGTTTTCGTATCCCCTGTGTTCATTCCCACAACGGCTTTTTCGAAGCCCGGTATTACCTGGCCCTGGCCTATTGTAAACTCCAGTGGCTCCCGGTCGGCCGATGTGTCGAACACCGTGCCGTCCTCCAGTTTGCCCGTGTAATGCACTTTAACGGTGTCGCCCGACTTTGCTTCCGGCACTTTTTCCTCCTTCCGGGGTTAGAATTATGGTGCGGATGTGCTGATTTCAAGGGACAGTTTCAATTTGAATGGCGCAGACCAGACGCTTCTTCTACAGCCGGAAACGCTGATATCTGTGATCACGGGATTGGATATTTAAGGGGCGGTTCTTTACACCTCGGCTCTCTGGTTTTGTACCGGCAGGTTCTTGATTTGCACAGTTTTTATCTGATCCGCAACGTCATGCCATTAATTTGTGCGTAATATATGACGGCTCATCGGATAAATCAAATCGGTTGCGGTTTCGGCGTTCTTTCTTAATCATATATTGACCTACTGCGCAACGGCGCCTCCGTCCACGGCCATGGCATGGCCGGTGACGAATGAGGCCGCATCCGTGCAGAGCCAGACAACCGCCTCCGCTATCTCTTCAGGGGCTCCCAGCCGCCCTTGAGGCTGCATGGCCAGCATAAGCTTTTCGTTTTCAGGGCCGCGGCCGATAATCCGCTCAAGCATGGGCGTCTGGATGTTGCCGGGACAGACCGCATTGACCCTTATCCCTTTGTGGGCGTATTTCCAGGGCGGCAGTCTTGGTCAGCCCCACGACACCGTGCTTGCTGGCCACGTATGCCGAACAGCCGCGAACGCCTATCAGCCCCGCCGCCGAGGATATGTTCACTATAGCCCCGCCTCCGTTTTCCAGCATCCTGGGTATCTCATGCTTCATGCACAACCAGACTCCCTTTAAATTTACACCGAGCGTGTGGTCCCAATCATCTTCCCGGTGCTTGGTCAGCTGCACCATTATGGGGTCCACCCCGGCGTTGTTCACAGCGCAATCCAACCGCCCGTAGGCCTCTACGGCATTCTCCACCAGTTCCTCCACCTCCGCCGCCCTTGAAACGTCGGCCTTGATGAAGAGGGCTTCACCGCCCGCTTCTTTTATCATCCGGACGGTATCTTCACCGCCCTCGATATTCACGTCTGACACCACCACCTTTGCCCCTTCCCTCGAACATATAAGTGATGCAGCCCTGCCGATGCCCGAGCTCCCGCCCGTAACCATAGCCACTTTGCCATCCAGAGACCCAGCCATGCCATACCTCCGTTGTTCACTTTAGTATCGATTCATGTTAGCGGGCACGCAAAACGACCCCTCGAGAAACGTTTCGATTCGGGTTTTAGCACATAGGCACCGAGAAGGAAAGAACAAGCTGCAAATGTTACAGTTAGCTTCTTGCCGGGTGGGCGGAAAATATTATGGTGAAATGGTGTTGTTATGCCAAAACGGTTGTTGCGTTCGGGAGGAGAGGTATCCGCCACTGCATCTCGAAGCTATAGGAGATGCAGGAATGTTGGTACCCCCGGCGTGACTCGAACACGCGGCACAGGGATTAGGAATCCCTTGCTCTATCCACCTGAGCTACGGGGGCACCCTTTATAATCAATTAGTTAGCTCTTTTCCTTCATCTTCAAAATCGCCGATTGTGAATGAATTGTGAATGTTTGTGTACAAGTAATCTGAGAGTTTCTCAGCGGCTTTGACCAGGTCTTCTTCATTAACGATATTGTATCTATCAAAAATAGAACGGGTTTTGTGTCCTGAAATTTTCATCGCCACAACTTCTGGGATGCCGGCTCTCACCATGTTGCGTACGGCTGTCCTGCGTAGGTCGTGAAAAAGCCTATTGACCTCGGCCTTTCTACAAGCAGTTGCCCAGGCCTTCTCAAAATCCTGAACTCGTTTCCCACGCCACGTGAAAACCCAGGGACAGAGAGGATCCTCCTTCATGTGTTTTTCCCAATGCTCTGCCACAGCCTGCCTTACTTCTTCACTCATGGGAATTATTCTGGGCTCCGCATTTTTTGTATCCTGGGACTCTAACTTTATCATGCCTCTTTCGATGTCCACCTGTTCCCATCTGAGGCCAAGTATCTCGCCTTTGCGCATTCCTGTGTAGTAGGCCATGGTCATGGCGGTTTTGAGGTGCTCCGGCAAATTCTTCCTAACAGCCAGAAACTCGTCATGCTCTAAGTAGCCTTGCCGGGCATTGTTTTCCTCAAGGTGAGGGATGTATGGAACGTTAATCACCTTAGGCGGTGTCTCCTTCTTTGCAAGAGAAAACATTCGCTTCAAGGCCGAGAGCTCTCTATTGATGGTGGCGTTGGAAGCCCCTTCCTCTTTTCGCTCGGCTATATATGCCTTAACATAATCAGTGGTTATCTCTATAGCCCGCATACCACCGAAAAATTCTTCCAGATGCCTTATGCTTCTCTCAGCACGGTCTAGGGATTTACGACCATTGACCCTGTAATCATTCACCAGGCCCTGGGCCAGCTCACCAAATCTAATACGCTGTGGCCTCAAGCCAGAGAATCTTCCAGAAGCGACTTCTCCTTCCCTGAGCTTTAATATCCTCCTGGCTTCTCTCTCGCTTTCCAAGCCAGTGCTTTCACGGTAGAGCTTGCCATTCTTATAATAGGCTATCCAGCGGACATTGCCTCTCTTGTAAATACTTCCCATCTCTCCTTATCCTTCGATAGGAGCCAGATTGCTCTTCCCGTTAGAAGCCAACGCCGTAAATTTACCAGTATTCAGCCCGACTTTCAACTTTTTATTGGTGTGGGGTAGCTGCGGTGGGAGAAAGCGTGAAACACTGTCAGTTCAGGGTTTCCGGCGAAGGGTATAGTGTAAGATTGGTAAGAATTAAGGAATCAGAATCTGCCATCTTCCTTGTGTTGCTCGATCCACTCGTCAAGGTCTTTGATGTCAAAATGAATTCTTCGCCCCACCCTGACACATTTCAACTCGCCAGAGTAATATAGTTCCCTGATGGACCATTGCGATCTGCCAAGGTATATGGCGGCTTCCCTCACGGTGAGAAGTCTTTTAGTAACTGGACCATCATACAGAAAATCAGGTTTAGGTTGAGGATTTCGCTTAGTCATTTTCCTTCAACTTTTTATTTGACGAGAGCATAGACCATTATCCTTTGCATATATCGATCACTTTCACAACTTTTCTTCATTGAACCTTGCAGTGGGTACATCAACACCAGGGAGGTTGTCAATCCATTCGTCTATTTCGGCGGGGTCGAATTTCGTTAACCGGCCAACTTTATGGAAAGGTATACGGCGCTGGCTTACCCATGTATAGAGGGTGTGCTTGCTCATGCCGAGGTATTCAGAGAGTTCGTTTATATCTATAAGCCTGGGCTCCATGATGTCCTCTCCAAACGTTAAGACGGAGTTTCGAGTTCTACTATTATATGGGCATAATTATGTATGTACCCTTGCATGGGCCTGATCCTTTGACAGCAGGGCGATTCGATGGCATAATAATTTTAGCTCGCCAGTGCCGTCGAGCCCCACGGGACAGACGGCATCCGCACATTTACATCATTTCAGTAAAACCAAATCACATTAAGCCCCCTTTTTCCGCATTTTAAGCCCTCCAACCGCAACCATCCATCACCGCGTATTTTCTGTTCAAATCTATCCTTTGCTGCCTTAGCCCCCTACCTGCCCCAAT
>CAYVLI010000179.1:4278-5782 GCA_964452105.1 uncultured Nitrospinota bacterium | reverse complement strand
TGATTAAATCTATCTTCATCTTCCCCGCACGATGCATGGCATCCAACTTTCTGATTGCATCATCGGCTTCGGCCTGTATTGCACGCACCTTTATTCCACTCTCTTTTTCGAACGGGGGGATTATTTCGCCTCGCATCACCTCCCACTCATACTCCCCCAGACCCATCATGATCGTGAGCGCCCCGCCTTTTCCACCTCCATGGGCAGGAGAAGCCAGGAAAAATAACGACAGAATCAGCATGGCTTCAACAAAAAACCTACTTTTCATAAAGCTCATCCTTTCAACGCGCCGGAGAGGTACTCCCCTTTTATGTAACGCTGCAGCACGAAGGTTACGATGACGACCGGCAGCATCAACATGATGGAGTAGCTGGCCGAGTTGAACCAGTTGCCTCTTACTACGTAGTAGTATGCCTGAAGCGGGATGGTCCTTTCAACAAGCGTAAGGTAAAGGGCGTAGGTGAACTCGTTCCACGACTCCAGCCATAAGAACACGGCCGCCACCGCAACGCCCGACAGGGAGAGGGGAAGGATCACCCGGATCAGAGACTGCATCTTGCTGCATCCGTCCACCTCGGAGGCCTCCTCCACTTCCGTGGGTATAACGCTGAAGGTTCCCACCAGAATCCATGCAACGAAGGGAAGCGTTTTGATGAGGTGCGCAAGAACCAGCGCCAGGTCTGTATCCAGAAGGTCCATTTTTATGAAGGTCACCGATATGGGGAGCGCTATCCCTACTTCCGGGAACATCCGCGGGAAGAACAGCCCCATCAGCAGGAGATATTTCCATTTACGCTTCAGCCTGGAGATGACGTAGGCGGCAGGCGCCGTGAGGGCCAGTCCCAGGAACATGGTCCACGTGGCCACCCTGAGGCTCTTGAACATCGGATCAAACAACTCACCCGACGCAAACAGGCCCCACCAGTGCTTCAGGGTGGCATGATGAATGAGTAAGGGTGGATGCTGAGTCAGCACTTCCCCGGGAACACCTATCGAAACCTTGACCAGTATGTACACGGGCGAAAGCATGACGGCTGCCAGGAAAACCACGACTATAAATGTTAACAGCTTTCTCCAGCATCTCTTCATCTTGCTATTCCGCCTCTTTCACGGCCTGCAGATAGGCCAGGATGAAAAAGAATATTATCAGGGTGAGTATGTTAGCGGATGCGGCCGATGTGTTCGGGTTGTTATATGAATTAAACTCGAAATAGGCGTAGGTGGAAAGCACCGGTGTGTTCTTCCCCGTTAGTATCAGAGGTATCTCGAATATTCGGAAGGCATCTATTGCGCGCAGCACAAGGGCGATAGCTATGGAGGGCTTGAGAAGCGGCAGCGTTATGTAGCGGAAGCTGGCCCAGCGGCCGGCCCCGTCCACCCGGGCGGCCTGATAGATTTCACGGGGGATGCTCTCTAAACCCGCCAGCAGAATGAGGGCCACGAGGGGGGTAACCTTCCACATATCGGAGACCGTTATAACAAGCAGGCTCAGGAAGCGCCCGCC
>CAYVLI010000179.1:0-4178 GCA_964452105.1 uncultured Nitrospinota bacterium | reverse complement strand
TAACCTTCCACATATCGGAGACCGTTATAACAAGCAGGCTCAGGAAGCGCCCGCCTGTCCAGTCCACAGGTAAATCCGTCAACCCGAACCTGTACAGCGCCTCATCAGCATACCCTCCGGCGCTGAAAAAATATATCGCCACCACTCCCGCAACAACCGTTGGCACGCCCATGGGAATGAGGGATATGGTGCGGAAGAAACTCTTGCCCCGGTAGGGTATGTGCATCATATAGGCCAGTGCCAGGCCCAGGGAGAGCTCGAAGGCCAGCTCCATCCCCACTATCGACAGGGTGTTGACAAGTGCCGCCATGAACTGGCTTTCTTTAAGGATATATGCGTAGTTGGATAATGTGGGGAAAACATCGGTCAGGCTGTCGGTAAAGCTCAATTTCAAGGCGTATATGGTAGGCCACAGCGTGAACGCCACGATAAAAATCAGGAATGGAAGGAGCATGGCCATTTGAGGCCCATACCTTCTGAATTTTCCATTAAACCTCACTGTGTACCTTCAAAAGGCAGAGTTCATTCGGGGAAGGCGCTTTCTACAAACTCGAGGAACTCTTGGACTTCCTTAACATCTTTGACGAAATAACGGGCGGCCGTATTTCCGGGCGATTCGGAGACGAGCACGGTGATTCCCGTGTCGCTCAGAACCGCGAATGCGTCCTCGTCCGTAACGTCGTCTCCGACATAAACGGGGTAAGGGCTTGCCACAGAATCCCCAGCAAAAAGGTTCAACATGTAAGATACGGCGCGGCCCTTGTCCCACTCCAGCTTCGGTCTTACTTCCAGGACCATCTTACCCGGCCTGACCATCAGCTCCCCCGAATCCACGTACTCATGCACTATGTCATAAAAAGTTTCATGCACCCTGCGGCGCTGCGAAGGGTCCATCAGCCTGTAGTGCAGGCTGAGGGTGAGTTTTTTGTTCTCTACCAGAATGCCTTTGGTCCCCGCCAGAGCTCTCTCGATCCTCTCCCCCGCATCCTTAATAAGGGGGGCAGTCGAAGCCGCTCCCTCATTCAGGTAATTCACCCCGGGGCCTTCGATCTCCAGGCCATGATTTCCCGCCAGAAAGAGCCCTTCGATGGGACCCAGGAGGCTTTTTACATCCTTCAAAGACCTTCCGCTCACCAGGGTTGTAAGTATGAGTTTATTCGCTGCCAGGGAGATCAATAAATCAAGAGCCGGCGCAGGGATGACAGCCTCTTCCGGCCTGTCCACAATGGGAGTGAGGGTTCCATCGTAATCGAGAAAGAGGGCGCATGTTGATTGCCTTCGAAGCACATCCCTCAGATGTTGTAAATGATCGAAGAGGTAGCGCGGAGATAAAATTATACAGTCTCCCCCCCAAAGAAGTTACGACAAGACTGTGTGCATAATTGCGAGATAATCTAATAGATGGCGGGTTATGAGAAAGTTGCTGCGTACTAATTCCTTGGCGTCTTCTCCCATCTTCTTCATCATTTCAGGGTTATTGAGCATGTAGCGCGCCCAGAATGCCGCCCCCTCCACAGAGCGCACTGTATAACCCGTCACTCCGGGAACTATCTGCGCTTTTATGCCCGGCGCAGAACCCCCTATCACCGGTTTGGATTTCCACATGGCCTCTGATACGGTAAGGCCGAACCCCTCCTTGACCGATTTCTGGAAAACGATGGAGGCGGAACGCTGCAATGCGTTTATTTCCAGGTTGGAATTGGGTGGTAATAACAGGATATGTATATCGGGATCGCCTTTCGAAGCCTCCTGAACACTGGCCAGCACCTCCGGCCCTTCCGGATCATCTGTGGCTTCGCTGCCTGCAAGCACCAGCCTGCAATCATTATATTTTTTCACCACCCGGTACGCTTCAATAACTCCCAGAGGATCTTTAAACCTGTCGAACCGGGAGACCTGCAATAGCATATCCTTATCGCGGGGCACTTCCAGTTTATCCATTATGGAGCTCACCTCTTTATCGGGCAGTTCCCTGTTCTTGTCGTTTAAGGGATCGATGGATGGGAATACCAGGAACTGAGGGATGGAGAGTTTCTGGGCGAAATTGGGCAGCGAAAATATCGCCGCATCGTAGTTCGATACGTATTTTTTCAGGAAATTCCATATCATGGGCTGGGGGCGGGATACGTCTATGTGACACCGCCAGATCCACTTCGCCGCTCCGGCCCGCTTCTCCACAAGGGCGGCGGGTTGAGGATCATGTATGAGCACTATGTCAGTGTCGAGGCTCAAATGATCCTGATGCATCATATTCTGATTAATATATTCTTTCAGCATACTGTCGCTTATGACCTGGGGTCGTCCCTGCAGGGCATTATGAAACGATTTGGTGATTCTGAAAAATTCCTCGTTACCCTTCAATATTTCCCAGCGAGCATCCACACCCACATCCCTGAACAGAGGCACAAGACAGCCGAGTATCTCCGCCACTCCGCCGCCTAAGAGGGTGGAGTTTATATGTGATATCGTCCTGCCCTGTAGCTTTTCGGCCAGGGCTAATATGGTGTCCACCGTTCCCAGGGGCGCTACCGAACGGTAGTCATCAATGCGGTTCTCGATTAATGCTGCTGCTTCTTGTTGCATAATATATTCCTTATCAGATTACTCCAATCGCTGCTCTGCTTCACTTTAAGCAGGCGTCGCATAACTTTAGTATCCGTTCACGGATATTTTCCAGGCTTATCATGTAGAAATTAATGCGTTTGAGGTCGTAGCACAAGTCCTTGAAACCTAATTCCTTCTCTATCCAGGCAAGAAAATCGAGCCTGTTCGTCAAACTCCTCGTAGCAGCAAAACAATGATTGAAAATAACACTCGAATCGACCACCTGGAGAGCATCCCTGAACTCCTGCAGAGTCTTCACCTCGATTCCTGTGGGTACTTCTATCATGCGAGACTTCATGAAGAAAAATGGGTGGCCATTTA
The DNA here is from genome assembly GCA_964452105.1 of uncultured Nitrospinota bacterium. Classification (GTDB taxonomy): domain Bacteria; phylum JAUXIQ01; class JAUXIQ01; order JAUXIQ01; family JAUXIQ01; genus CAYVLI01. The sequence continues at coordinate 1,253 of CAYVLI010000179.1, read as the reverse complement.
CAGCCCTGGGAATAATTAACGTATGGTTGAGGTGCTCACCTATCACCTCGATGATGCGCCCGCGCAGATTCTCAAGGTCATCATATTCCAGAGGATCCATCAGAGCCAATTTCTCCGCCAGCAAGTCGTCCCTCACTTCAAGCGCCACCCATGATGCGAAGTCATTAGGATAAGGGCCGAGGAGATATTGATGTCGTAACAAATAACCATAGACGTGATAATATATAGAATCAAGGGGCACATCTTCGATTTTTTCCATCAAGTCCTCTTCATCCCTGGACTTAATACCAAGCATCTCCTTGAGTTCGATGCATCCCACGAATCTGAAAGGGGTTGAAGCTATTTTTTTGCTTTTCATTCTTATGTTATCCTATCCCTAAGACGTTTTTTCAGGTCTCTATGCCGCCTTCGATTTATAAAAATGTGAAAATATAATAACATAAAAAGCTGTTTTGAGACCAAAATCATGTTAAAAAATGTTCATGGTCCAACCAAATCTCAGGTCATCCATGGAACGGCGACTCGCTTCTTTATACCTTCTATACAATATAGTGCCTATTTGCAAGCCCCAAACCACCCTCGGTATATGATATCAACCTTGTTGCATAATTAAACTTTATAAACCGTACAATTCTTATCGGCACTAATGTGGATGACATTAAGAAAAGAAGATATCAATATCTCTTACAGGCGAATCCACCGGCTATTTAGCGTAATCTTTATAAATTGTGGGTGCATACTCAAGAAGGCTTACCCTTAAACCCGACCCTCACCAGAGTTTTATTGACACCGCAATTCCGTAAATGTAAACTGATAATCGATATCACTAAACTCACAAACAATTAAGCGCCTTAAACTAACACTGGAAAGGTGCATAAATCATGAGACTATTGGAAAGCGAAGCTAAAAGTCTTTTCAGGGACAACGGCATCCCGGTCCCCGAAGGGATGGTAATTTCATCGCCCGACGAGCTGAAGCTCGAAGGTAAAACGGTGGTCAAGGCCCAGATACCCGCGGGCAGACGCGGTAAGGCCGGCGGAGTCCTCTTCTGTGAGAATCTCGACGAAGCCAGAACCAGAGCAGGCGAACTTCTGGGTTCCTCGCTTCTGGGCTACGATGTGGAGAAGGTTTTAGTTGAACAGGCCCTGGAAACGGACAGGGAATTTTTCCTGGCCGCCACTTATGACACTGCCAACAAGGTTCCGGCGATCATCTTAAGCCCCCATGGCGGAGTGGACATCGAAGAGCTGGCT
>CAYVLI010000178.1:0-5794 GCA_964452105.1 uncultured Nitrospinota bacterium | reverse complement strand
GGTCTCCGAACCTGGCAGGTTCAAATGCTGTCGGGTGCGGAAACCCGACAGCACAGCGATACCTTCAAGTTAACGCTTATGCCATCAACAGGAGGGCGTACAGACAATTCATGAATTGTCTGTACTTTAGGACTACCCCCTCCTGCCTCACCCATCAAAAAACCATTTTTCTATTCCTTGATGTATTCGTGCACCTGGGTATAGAGGTTCCAGGACAGGTTCTTTATGTGCGGCTCAAACTGGTACCAGCCCCGCTCTTTAATGAACTCTTTGGACTTGAGCGCATCCACCGACTCTATCTCATATAGCGCCATATATCGGGGTTCGCCGCGCACCGACCTGTAGCGCCGCCCTGAGATGAACCCGGTGCAGTTCACCACGCCGGGGATATGCACGTTGTTATACCAGTCGTTGAATTCGTCTTCCTTCTCAGGGGCGATGTCCACCCTGACTTCCATCAACAGCTTCATGGCTTCGAACCTCCCTGATAACAGGCAAACGTTATTCTTATAGTGTAGAAGCGGGTTTAAAACCAGTCCCTACGACAGATTCCAGAAAAACTTATTTATCATAAGCCTGTTTCGGGTCAAACTTATCCTGTCTTCTGAGAAGGAGGGATGGCCTGCTCGCAGGGGACGGCTGTCTGGCACAGGGCACAGCCCGTTGTCCAGTCGCAGTTATACTTTTTCTTGAGAAGGTATCCCAGGTAGTCCCTCAGGTACCACAGGCATTTCTGCTTGTCGTGCCCATCTTCTGTGATTGCGCCGACGGGGCAGCGCTCTATGCATACCCTGCAGGTGCCTTCCCGGTAGTGGAGGCAGTTATGGTAGTGGTCGGGATAGGGCCTGTCGGTAGGCTGAAGCGGCAGGTTGGTAACGATGTTTCCACAGCGCATGGCTATGCCTTTCGGGGTTATGAAGCCATCGCTGAGGCTGAAGGTGCCCAGCCCGGCCACGTATGCGGCGTGGCGCTCCGACCAGTTGGATGAGACGTTCCCATCAGGGCCGTATTCCGTGATGTATTGGAAATAATCCTCTCTCATTGGAGCTACGGCCAGGTAGCCCATCTCTCGTATCTGCATGACCACGAAATCGCGTACGGCGTTGTTGAATCGTTCCCCGCAGTTCCTCCCGTGGGCCCACAGCAAGGAAGGATGATGTCTCTGGGAGCGATTGGACTCCCTTATATGCTCCGCTACGGGAAGGATATAGCTTATTACGCTTATCCTGTCCGGATTCCGGTCGGGGACGCTTTCGCCGGACTCCACCGCCTTCTGCAGAATTTCCGCGGGCGTATAATGATGCTCTCCTATGATCTCCTTGAACTGTTCGAAGAGGGGGTCTTTCCCGTCGGCGAAGCCCACCATGGGCTCTTCGAAGAATGGGCCCTCGTCCAGGTGAAACATATGGTTGGCGGGGCTGTTCTTCACGAAGTCAACAATGGAATTTCTGATCTTTTCTTCCGGATCGACTGCCGAACCCTGGCCCATCTGGTCTCTTCTTTGTAGCTCCCTGCTCGAGTCCGGGGGATTGCTCCCATCCGAAGGTTGATAAGGCTGCTGTTCCTTCCGGGCCGTTTGATGGTTAATCGTATTTTGTTCCATCATCTCTCCCCTCCCCATTATTCGGACGTTAATCATTCTTATGGCTTTTTTTATACCACAGGCTTAACGTCATTGCAATTTTTGCAGGCGGCGGAGCGGGAGCTTTCATTACAATATTTTATTGACATCGGTTCCAGCTTATTCTTAGAATAGGTCTGCGTAATGTCTGGTATCATGCCTGTTAAGAGATGAACTTTCACCAGGCGGGAAGCTATCAGAGCCGATTCAAAAGGCGAACTTTAAAGTCTTAAATTTCATGCCAACGAAGCATGAAGGGGGGAGCAACAAAAATGAACCTTAACATGGGGAGCGTCATTCTCAGCAGCGCAGAGAGATTTCCTGACAAGGCAGCGGTCATTTACGAGGATAAGAGGTACACCTACCGGGAGTTCAACGCCCGCATGAATCGCATAGCCAATAAGCTCACGGAGATGGGGGTGAAAAAGGGAGACCGCATAGCCATCCTCTCCTTCAACTGTTCTCAGTTTCTGGAGGTCTATTTCGGGCTGGCCAAATTGGGAGCGTGGGCTGTACCGCTCAACTTTCGTTTAGTGGGCAGGGAGTTGATCTACGCTCTGAACGATTCGGAGTCTTCCATTCTCTTTCTTGGCGACGAGTTCAAGGAGATAGTGAGCGAAATCAGGCCGGAGCTGGACACGGTAAAAAAATACATCCTGATGGAAGGCGAACCGGAAGGCGACCTGCTGGATTACGAAGAGCTGATCCAATCCTCCCATGAGGCCGAGCCGGACATCCCTGTGGACATGGACGATATACAGATGCTCTGCTATACCTCCGGCACCACGGGATTTCCAAAAGGGGCCATGCTCTCCCACGGGAATCTCATCTGGAACTCCATAAACATGAACTTCGGCTGGGGAGTCACCCCGGATGATGTGAGCATTTGCGCAGCCCCACTGTTTCATACAGGGGCGCTGCACTGCGTGGCCTTCCCCACCTTCCATACGGGCGGCACCACCATCGTTTTCAAGAACTTCGACCCCAAGGAGACCATAGAAGCCGTCCAGCGCGAGCGGGTTACAAGCATGCTCATGCTCACCTCCATGTGGATAATGCTCGCCGAGCTGCCCGACCTGGAGAGCTACGACGTGTCCAGCGTGCGCTGGGGCCTGTGCGGCGGCTCGGTGCTCCCCACCAACACTGCCGAAAAGCTGGGCCGCATATTCGGTAATGTCTTCATCGCAGGCTACGGTCTCACCGAGGCCAGCCCGGGCGTCTCCATGCTCTCACCCCAATACTTCGAGGGCCGTCCGGACTCCATCGGCAAACCCATACCCCACGTGGAGGTCCGAATAGTGAACGAACAGGATCAGGACGTGGAAGTAGGCGAGGTGGGCGAAATCATCGTGAGGGGGCACAACGTCTTCAAGGGCTACTATAAAAAACCCGAGGCTACGGCCGAAACTCTCCGCGGCGGTTGGCTGCATACCGGCGACCTGGGCAGGTACGATGAAGAAGGCTACATGCGCTTCGTGGACCGCAAGAAGGACATGATAAAGACCGGCGGGGAGAACGTTTATGCAGCCGAGGTGGAGTACGCCCTGACAAGTCACCCGGAAGTGATAGAGGCGGCTGTCATAGGAGTCCCCGACCCCGTATGGGTTGAAACCATAAAAGCCTACGTGGTGAGGAAGCCCGATTCCAAGGTAACCGAAGAGGAGATCATCGAGCACTGCAAGCAGATTATGGCCAGCTTCAAGAAACCCAGGTTCATCGAGTTCATAGACGAGCTTCCCAAGAACCCCTCGGGCAAGGTGGTAAAACCAGTCCTGCGGGAGCTCTCCAACGTGGCAGTACACCCTGCCAGCCAGACATAGTTGATTTATCGAGGTCGCGAGAGTCGGCTTATTGAGAAAACTCATGCTCCATAGAAAAGACTATTGAGGTCAGATAGGGGAGGAAGGGTCGTAGGGCCCGGGATTTATTCCTTACGAAATGAAAAGAGGGGCAGCTATACCGCCCCCTCTCTTTATCACGATAGCAATATCGGGCTTTAGCCTTTGGCTTTGGCCGCTACCTGCAAGCGAATCAAAGCCCGCTGAAGGGCAGCCTGTGCGCGGGAGAAATCCAATTCCTCGTCTCCACGCCGGTGAAGCCTTTCTTCGGCGCGCTCCCTCGCTCGCTGCGCACGCTCTACGTCTATTTCTTCGGAGCGCTCGGCTGTCTCTGCCAGTATCGTCAGCTTTTCCGGCCCCGCTTCAGCATAGCCACCACAGGTGGCCAGAAAATGGCGCTCGTTTCCGATGCGATAGCTTACTTCGCCTTCCATCAACGTGGTGAGGAAAGGAGTATGTCCTGGCAGCACACCGAAGTAGCCCATTGCCCCGGGCGCCGAGACCTCATCGACTTCTTCTCTGAGCAGTCTTTTCTCTGGAACCACTATTTCAAACGTCAGTTTTCCGTCCATATCGGCTCGTCATCCCATCGTTCACGTCTATTATGCAGCTTTCATTTCTTCGTGTCTTTCCAGAACCTCATCCAGGTCGCCGGCCATATAAAAGGCCTGCTCGGGTATATGGTCAACATTCCCTGCAACCAGTTCCTTGAAGCCTTCTATGGTCTTAGCAAGCGGCACGTACTTTCCGGGCCTTCCCGTAAAAGCCTCTGCCACATTGAACGGCTGAGAGAGGAAGCGCTGAATCTTTCTGGCCCTGGCCACGATCAACTTATCCTCTTCGGAGAGCTCGTCCATCCCCAGAATGGCGATGATGTCCTGAAGGTCCTTGTAGTGCTGGAGCACGTTCTGCACTTCTCTGGCGATGTTGTAGTGCTCCTCGCCTATGATTCTGGGGTCGAGAATCCTGGAAGTCGAATCAAGTGGGTCCACTGCGGGGTATATGCCCAGCTCCGCTATCTGTCTGGAGAGAACCGTCGTGGCGTCCAGGTGTGCGAAGGTGGTTGCTGGAGCGGGGTCGGTGAGGTCGTCGGCGGGAACGTAGATGGCCTGCACCGAGGTTATGGAACCCTTCTGAGTGGAGGTGATGCGCTCCTGCAGTTCGCCCATCTCTGTGGCCAGGGTCGGCTGATAACCCACTGCGGAAGGCATACGGCCCAGGAGGGCGGATACTTCCGAGCCTGCCTGGGTGAAGCGGAATATGTTGTCTATAAACAGGAGCACGTCCTGCCCTTCCACGTCGCGGAAATACTCTGCAACGGTAAGGCCGGTGAGACCCACGCGCAGCCTGGCTCCTGGAGGTTCCGTCATCTGGCCGTAGATGAGGGCCGTGCTGTCGATAACCTTGGATTCCTTCATTTCCAGCCAGAGGTCGTTCCCCTCGCGGGTGCGCTCACCCACACCAGAGAAGACCGAGAAGCCGCCATGGGTCTTGGCCACGTTGTGGATGAGTTCCATGACTATAACCGTTTTGCCCACTCCGGCTCCGCCGAAGAGGCCGGTCTTCCCGCCTTTGCTGTATGGTTCCAGGAGGTCGATAACCTTTATACCCGTCTCGAACATCTCTGAGGAAGTGCTCTGTTCCTGAAAGGAGGGCGCTTCACGATGGATGGGGAGCCTCTGCTCCGCCATGACCGGCCCCAGTTTATCTACGGGTTCGCCCACCACGTTAAGGATGCGCCCCAGAACCTCCCGCCCTACGGGGACGGTAATGGGACCGCCGGCATCTTCGGCAGACATCCCCCGCACCAGCCCGTCGGTGGGCTGCATGGATACGGTGCGCACCGTATTCTCGCCCAGATGCTGGGCCACTTCAAGGACTATGTCCTCCTCCCCGTACATCTCATGCTGATAGTCGGGCCTCTTTACCCTAAGCGCATTATATATATCAGGCAACTGCCCCGGTTCGAACTCGACGTCAACCGCCGGTCCGATTATCTGCACGATTTTGCCTTCTTTCACGTCTGGTTTACCTCCCATCAAGTTCATCATTTATCAAATAATATTGCGTCTTGAACCCGCGCTTTTTATTCTCAGCCCCTGAGGGCGTCTGCGCCGCTGACCACCTCTATGAGTTCCTTGGTGATGGTGGCCTGGCGGATTTTGTTGTAAGTGAGCGTGAGTTTATCTATCATCTCCTCGGCGTTATTGGTGGCGCTGTCCATGGCGGTCATGCGGGCGGCGTATTCGCTGGCCAGGGACTCCAGAAGCGCGCGATAGAGCTGCACTTCGATGTGCCTCTGGAGCAGCAGTTTCAGCACTTCATCCATGGTAGG
>CAYVLI010000177.1:0-5806 GCA_964452105.1 uncultured Nitrospinota bacterium | reverse complement strand
TTATTTCTTCTGCCCTGATTTCCATTACTCTGTCACCCCCTGGTCATCCTTTTTTTTATAAATTGCCCGGGTGGCAATACACTCTAATACATTTTTCAATTATGTCTCAGGCTCCCCTCGCCAGGAGGGGCCGACCGTCATGCTTCGATGAGCTCTTCCTTTATCCTTAAAAGCTGGTTCTTGAGGCTGCCGTCGAAGATGGTGCTCCCTACCTGGGCTACCAGCCCTCCCAGCAGATCAGGGTCGGTTTCCAGGGTGAGTTCCACCTGCTTCCCCGTCAACTCCTTGAGTTTCCCGATTATCTCTTCCCGCTGCTGATCCGGGAGCGGGGAAGCGGAGGTAACTTTAACTTTAAGCCGGTTCTGTATCTGGTAGGAAAGCTCTTCATAAAAGAACAACACCGTATTCAAGAACTTGAGCCTGTCCTTCTCCAATAGCAGATTCAGGAACTTCGCCACCAGTTCCGAGATCCCCGCGCTCTCTATAATAGCGTCCAGTGCTTCTTGTTTGGCTGCAACGCTAACGGCGGGGTTACCGAGGAAATTAAAAAGTTTCGGCTCCCCGATGATGATGTCGTTGACTTGCTTGAGTTCGTCGTTAACCTTGTCCAGCCGGCCATCCTCTTTCACTATCTCGATCAGTGCCTTGGCATATCTTCTTGAGACGACGTTTCCGACCACCTGTTTCACCTCCGATGAGCCGGTATCCAGCCTAATTACGGGCTAATACCCCAGCAGCGCTTTTCAATCCTTACGCAACCCGTCGATGCATTCCCTGTTAATGCGCTCCCTGTCTTCATCATTCATGTTCTCTTTGAGCAAGTCTTCGGCCAACTCCAGTGCAAGCAACGAGGCTTCGGTCTTAAGCGAATCCACGGCGCGTTTCCGCTCCAGTTCTATGTTAACGCGCGCCTGTTCGATAACCCTGTCGGTGGACTTTCGTGCTTCCTCCATCAACATCTGTCTGAGGTTCTCCCTCGCCCGCTCCGATTCGGCTTTCATGGCAGCCACTTCCTGCTCCAGGCTCTGCAGCTTTGTATGATATTCTTCGACTTTGGATTCCGCCTCATCCTTTGCACGAATGGCCTCTTCCAGCTGCCGCTGAATCTCCTCTCTGCGATTTGCAAAGTATCGCGCCAGCGGCTTGCGCAGGAAGAACCAGAGGAGGACGACTATAATCACGAAATTTATTATGCGGGGAATCTCCGTACCGGCGCGCCATCCCTCCTCGTTGTGCCCTGCAGCTTCCCCGACGGCGGCAAAGACGGGAGCTATCAGCAAGGAAGACAAAATCAGCGCTGCCAGCAGTATCAGGACCGTTCTTCTATTGCATCTCATAACAGAGCAACCTTTCACTAAACCAACGACCTGCCCAACAGCTTCCGGGCTATCTCCATGGATATTCTACGGGTCTCTTCTCTCAACCCTTCACGGGCTGCCTCGGCGGTTCGTTTAACATCCTCGGAGGCCTGTGAAATAATCCGGTGCGCTTCTTCTCTCGCCTCCTCCAGCATTTCTTTATGCTTGACCTCTGCTTCGCGTCTGACCTCCGCGAGCGCCTCGGATGCCTCCCTGTTGGCTCCGTCTACCCCTTCCAGGTATCTGTTCAGGAGTTCCTGAGCTTCCTTTTCCTTCTCTCTTGCGGCTTCCCTGTTGCCGTGGATGGTCCCATGCCGGCTTTCCAGGAACCTGATGATGGGCTTGAAAAGAAAAGTATTCAACAAAAGCAACAGCAGAAGGAAATTCCCCACCTGTATCAGTAGCGACCTACCGATGCCTATCTCCACCAGACCAGCCATCTTACTCCACCCTGCACAATTTAAAACGTTTTGGGTTAACGCGTTCGCTAATGTTTATGCTGCTGAATTTTAAACCTGATAAAGGGCAATACACCTTACTGCATTTATGAAGGAGCTTCAATCTCCTTATGCCTCTTGCCCTCACCACCCTTTTTAAATGCGGGAACCAGAATGATCGGGGCTATTATGGTCGTTATAAGCGTCATCAAAATCGAAACACCGAATACGTCCGACTCGATAACTCCAGTGGCCAGACCCACGCCCGCCACTATTAGAGCCACCTCTCCCCTGGGCAGCATACCTATACCGATCCTGAATGCCCCCCTCATGTTGAATCCGACTCCGAGCGCCGGAATCCCGCAACCAAAAAGCTTCGACACAACCGCCAGACCACTTATAACAAGGCCGAATATTAAAAGGGGCTTCATGGCCGCGAAATCCACCAGCATGCCCATTACTACGAAGAATACCGGCACCAGAGCATGGTAGAGCGGCGCCAGCCTCTCCTGCAGGGTCTCGGCTATGGGGCTGTCCGAGAGGGCCAGGCCCATGCTGTAAGCCCCTATGATCATGGCCAGTCCGAACATCTCCGCCAGAGCCGAAGCGAAGAAGGCCAGGGCGAGGGCCAGGCCGACAGCGGCCCCTCCTGTCTGAAATTTTGACAGAAAGCTGGCTATCTTTTTGGAGAGCAGAATCCCTATTACGGTCAGACCCAGCCAGAAGCCCACCGCCTTGATGGCGATGAACCCCAGCTTCGACATTGAGAAGCTGCCGCTCTGGGACATGCTCACAACGATGGCCAGTACCAGGATGCCCAGCACGTCGTCCACCACCGCGCCGCCCAGGATGGTGACCCCTTCGGGGGTATCCAGTCTCCCGATGTCTCTCAGCACCCGCGCAGTTATACCCACTGACGTGGCGGTCATGATGGCCCCCATGAAAAGCGCCAGCGGGTCCTTAAAACTATCCGCCAGGCCGAACAGGACTGTAGCCCAGGCGCCCAGCACAAACGGGGCAATCACCCCTCCTATCGCTATGATAGCAGCCGGCCCTCCGTAGCGGATGAACTGCTTTAAATCGGTCTCCAGTCCGGCCACGAAGAGCAGGATAACTGCGGCTATCTGGGCAATCGCATACAGTTCTGTGCTGACCGGGATGTTGGATGCCTCGGCGCCATGCGCCCCGCCGAAGAGCACTCCTATCACGGGCAGGGAGATAACTCCCCCCAGGGCATAAGGCCCGATAGCCATGCCTATCGCCAGCTCTCCCAGGACGCCAGGTTGCTTGAGATACCGCTCGAATATCTCGCTGATGACCTTGGCCAGGAAAATTATGACGAACAGTTGGAAAACCAGCCTGGTTAATAAAATGGTTATTCCGTTTTCCAAGTCATTTCCTCAGGCGAAGATTTATTAATTATAAAACGAGGAGTTCGGATATTGCACAGTACCATCGATTTAGAGATAAAAGCTTGAAAAGATTACCTCAGAGAGCCGACATTGTCAATCTATTTTTGGCTTTTATCTACTTACATGAATTCCGAGATTAGAAACTTCTAAAACGGTTGAGAAAATCCTCTGCGGCCGCATAATAAATCCTGCGCAGCTAATGATGAGAAACTACTGGTGATTTTTAGGGCGATTGCCCCCGTTGAAGCGGTTTCGCAAAGCAATATCCAGACTCATCCGGCCAGGGGGTCTGCGAAAACGGCCCATAGTTATGAAAAATCACAGGGTAATGCGTTCCGCCCCGTGCGGCGCTACGTTCTCCTCTGCCTTTTCCTCGCGCCCGGTCATCTCCAGGACTCCATCCAGTATGGCGCCTTGCTCCATGACCAGCACGGGCGTCTTGACATCCCCCCTCAACTGACCACCCTCGAGAAGCTCCAGACGCTTGGAGGCCGTGATATTCCCTCGCACTTTGCCTTTTATGACCACCACACCAGCAGAAATGTCTGCGTTCAGCACGGCCGTTCCACCAACTATAAGATTTCCCTTCGTCATAACCTCGCCCTGGAACTTACCGTCTATGCGTACCATCCCCTCGAAGGTGAGGATGCCGCTGAACTCTGCGCCTTCTCCCAGGAAGGCCTTGATCTCGACTCCTTTCCCTTCCCAGGATTTCTTTTTAGCCATGACATTTTCCCCATTGTGCCGATATATTAAAACAGCGTTATTATTCTATGTTCCACGTGGAACACTCTCCTGCCGTCGGGTGCGGAAACCCGACAACACAGTAAGCGCATAAGCTCCGCGACGGCATGCGAGCATTCCCCTTCTAAGCGTCTTGTCATCCCCTTCGTAATGACCTTACCAGCTTATCGTATCCTGAATGAGAACCAATCCAAAACCAAATAATCTCATCATCTTGTACAATTCCAACAGCTCTATAACCCTTCGATATCCTTATTGAGAATATTGGACGGCTGGAGTGGATTCGCTTGAAGCGCAAACTCGGATAATATGGATCTTGTTGAAATAAACGATATGCCTCTCCCGCCTGTTTCTTTACCGCGACAGGTAATACGTCGTAGCGCTTCCAAAACCTGTCTGTGGTCCTCGATTTCACAGGCGATTAAAATCCATAGGTTTGCTTTCCCCCTTGCTATGAGCCTCGAGAGCTTCATCGGCAAGGCGGTCAAGAACGTCCTCTGACCCTGCAAACCTCTTTTCCCATTCTTTTTCTGCCTCAAGCTCTCCGAGCAACCATTTGGCGAAAGCATTCTGCTCTACTTCTGGAAGCTTCGATGCCTTCTTGAAGGCCTGCTCTAACAATTTTGTCATCTTGATACCTCTATTCTTTATTTCTCCTGCTGTCGGGTGCGGAAACCCCACAGCACAGTAAACATCTCTAAGCGGAACCCGCTTTGAGCAGCTCAAGGAGGCGTTCCAGCTCTTCGTTGCTGTAATAATATATCTCCAGCCGTCCCCCCCTCTTACCGGCCCTTAATCTCACCTTGGTGCCCAACGACTGCCGCAATCGCTCTTCGAGGGAGGATACGAAGGCGTAATCGGCAGCTTTATTTTTGCTCTGCTGGCCGGCTTTTTTCTTCGGCTTTGCGCGGCGGACCAGTTCCTCAGTCTCTCTGACCGAAAGACCCCGTTTCACTATGGCGTCCCGCAAGTTGAGCCATGCTTCCTCCCCGGCCGAGAGTATGGCCTTGGCATGACCCATGGACAATCTGCCTGCGGACAGATCGTCTTTGATGAGGTCCGGGAGCCTCAACAGGCGCAGTATGTTGCTCACGTAGCTTCTGTCCTTCCCCAATTTGGAGGCTACCTGATCATGGGTCAGGTTGAACTCCTCCGCCAGGCGCCGATAGGCGTTTGCTTCTTCGATGGGGTTCAGGTTCTGGCGCTGGGTGTTCTCAATCAGAGCGGTCTCAAGGGCTTCCAGGTCGCTCAAATCTTTTATAATGGCGGGGACCGTCTCGTACCCCGCTATCTGGGCTGCACGCCATCTGCGCTCACCCACGACCAGTTCGTACTCCTCCCCGGCTGATCTCACCACCAGGGGCTGGATTATGCCCTTCTCTCTGAGCGAACGCGCCAGTTCGTCGAGGGAATCGGGAGCTATGTTTTCTCGGGGCTGATACTTTCCGGGGCGTATTTTGCCTACCGGCAACTCGGAAACCTGCCCGAGAGCCTCCTCTGCCATATCTGGTATTAGCGCTTTAATTCCTCTTCCAAGAACTTCTCGCTGCATTGAACACCACTTCCCTCGTCAGGTTAATATAGGCCTCTGCCCCTCGGGAGCGGAGGTCGTACAGTATTATAGGTTTGCCAAAACTGGGCGCTTCGCCCAGACGTACGTTTCTGGGAATAACAGTTTTCATCACGCGTTGGCCGAAATGTTCCTTTATCTCCTGCACCACCTTTTGCGAGAGGAGCGTCCTTCCATCGTACATGGTCAGGAGAATCCCTTCTATGGATAACCCCGGATTTATGGTTTGACGTACTCGTTGAATGGTCTGGAGGAGCATGCTCAAACCTTCAAGCGCGTAGTATT
>CAYVLI010000176.1:3476-5857 GCA_964452105.1 uncultured Nitrospinota bacterium | reverse complement strand
CCCATACCGGAAAGACGGGAGGCGTGTATCTTGTGATGTCACTTTATTAACAAAGGTTTTTCGGTTTTTTTGGTCCAAACTCTCTCTTCCGCTTCCAGAATCACCAAAGTGTTTGATTTCATACAAGAAATGTCACAATCGGTATAAGAAAGGGGCACCTTCTCCGATGCGCAAAATTCCGCAGCAGTTTTCGAGCTTGTAATTTTCGTATTTTTCGTTTAGTATAGATAAATTACATTTTATTTTCATATTTTTCTCCATTTCCCCCCGCTTATCAACCGAGGAGGGATATATTTGTCTTTAGATGCGGAACCTGTTGAAAAATTTACACATTTTGATGATGAAGGACGCTCGCGCATGGTGGACGTGACGGGTAAGGCCGATACTGAGCGGGAAGCGGTGGCGGAAGCCGTCATATCGATGAAACCGGAGACGTTCCGGCTTATAAGCGCTGGAAAGATAGAGAAAGGTAACGTTTATGAGGTTGCCAAGATAGCCGGGATTATGGCCTCCAAACGTACCGGCGACCTGATCCCCATGTGCCATCCGCTGCAATTGACGTCGGTGGACATAAAATTCCATCCCCGTGAAGAAGAGAGCTGTATCGAGATAGAGTCCACGGTTAAGACGGTGGGGAAAACGGGGGTTGAGATGGAGGCGCTGGTGGCCGCTGCCGTGGCTGCGCTTACGGTTTATGACATGTGTAAAGCCGTGGATAAAGAGATGACAGTGGGAGGTGTCCGCCTCCTTTATAAACGAGGTGGGAAGAGCGGTGAGTTCAAGCGTAAAAAAGGGTTAAACGTAAGAGGTAATACAGAAAAATGAAAGGTGAGATAGTATCGGTAAACATAAGCGACAGAAAGGGAGTCAGAAAGAAGAAGGTGGAAGAAGGCCTTCTGGTTCCCGAGCATGGTATAGAAAATGACGCCCATGCAGGTAACTGGCACAGGCAGGTGAGTCTGCTGGCCTCAGAGAGCATAGATAAGATGCGTGAGAAGGGGTTGGTCCTGGATGCAGGCGATTTCGCGGAGAATATTACCACCAGGGATATAGATTTGTTGTCTCTGCCGGTGGGCACCAGGCTATGCGTAGGAGAAAATGTAGTGCTGGAAATTAGCCAGATAGGCAAAGAGTGCCACGAACGATGCGCCATCTACTATCAGGCTGGCGATTGCGTGATGCCCAGAGAGGGGGTCTTCGCCAGGGTCATTGAAGGGGGTAAGGTAAGGAAGGGGGATTCCGTAGAGGTGTTTGCAGGGGAGAAAGGCTGAAAGAAAAGGATAGTGCACAAGCGAATCTTTTCCCCTGAGCTCCTTTTACTGGAGAGTTGATTTGTTAAATTTTGTAATCATTAAGGTGATTCATGACTGGTGAACGGGTGCAGGGTTCGGTCAGGAAAGGCAAGGGGGGCTTCAGCTACCTCTGTCAAGCCTGCGGATACCGCGCTCCCAAATGGATGGGGAAATGCCCCGATTGCGGAGAATTCGGGACCGTAATTGAAGAACCTGATGGATCACTTCGTGGGACGGTTCAGGGCGTCGGCGGGGGGGAAGGCCCCGTTCCCATAACGGATGTAGGCGCCGAAATAGAGGGGCGCATAGCCACAGGCCTGGCAGAGTTCGACAGGGTGCTGGGCGGGGGGATAATTCCCGGCTCCGTGGTTCTTATAGGGGGGGAACCGGGGATCGGAAAATCCACTCTTCTGCTTCAGGTAGGGGGGATGCTTGCGAGCGCGGGTTATAACGTGCTTTACATTTCCGGAGAAGAATCCGCCAAGCAGACGAAGCTCAGGGGGGAGCGCATCGGGGCCGGTTCGGAAAGACTGTTCGTTTATCCGGAGACCTGTCTCGAAGAGATAGCAGACCAGTGTATTCTGCTTAAACCTTTCGCAGTGGTGGTAGATTCAGTGCAGACGATCTTCTCTCTCCAGCTGGAAGCCACCCCGGGAACAGTTTCTCAATTGCGAGAAGTAACCAGCCGTTTAATCACACTGGCCAAAAAGCTCGATATCACCATCTTCCTGGTCGGACACGTCACCAAAGAGGGGTTGCTGGCGGGGCCAAAGCTGCTGGAGCACATGGTGGATACAGTGCTCTATTTCGAGGGAGATAACGGCCATGCCTTTCGGATACTGCGGGCGGCGAAGAACCGCTTCGGGTCCACCAATGAGATAGGCGTGTTAGAGATGCGGGGCGATGGTCTTTTGGATGTCAGGAATCCTTCCGAGCTCTTCCTTGCCGAGCGTCCCCTGGAGGTATCCGGTTCCGTTGTGGTGGCTCCAGTGGAGGGAACCAGGCCTCTGCTTTTAGAGCTTCAGGCGCTGGTGACATCCAGCAGCCTGGCCAATCCCAGGCGAATGACCACCGGTCTCGATAATAATC
>CAYVLI010000176.1:0-3376 GCA_964452105.1 uncultured Nitrospinota bacterium | reverse complement strand
ACATCCAGCAGCCTGGCCAATCCCAGGCGAATGACCACCGGTCTCGATAATAATCGGGTCTCCCTGCTGGTGGCAATACTCGAGAAGAAGATGGGGCTGCACCTTCAGGGGGAGGATATCTTTCTGAATGTAGCCGGGGGAACCAGGGTTGATGAACCGGCCGTCGACCTGGGAGTGGCGACTGCGATAGTTTCGAGCGTGAAGGACCAACCGGTCGACCCGTACACTGTGGTGATAGGCGAGGTCGGGTTGGCGGGGGAAGTGCGGGCTGTTCCCAACGTGGAAGCTCGAATAAACGAGGCGTTCAAATTAGGTTTTAAACGCTGTATTATTCCTGCGAAGAATCGGCCGGGTGAGGGGAATGAACCTGGTTTTAAAACGATCCCCGTCGATTCGGTTGTGGAAGCTTTTGAGGTGCTATTTTATTAATGACTTCAATAACATACAGCCATTCAACATATTTACTTTATGGCCCTTGACGTTGATAGTTAAATGTGATACTATTTATAATAGGGATTTTGTTGACCTCGAAAGGGAGGAGGAAAGTTTTGTATGTTTAAAATTGGAGAGAAAGTAGTTTACCCCGGACATGGGGTTGCGGTTGTAGAGGGCATTGAAAAGAAAGCCTTTTCGGGGAAAGCGAAGATTTTCTATAAGCTGCGTATGTGTGACAACGAACTGGTGATTCTCGTTCCCACGGATAATGTAGATAAGGTGGGTTTGAGGGAGATTATCGCAAAAAAGGAAGTTTCCAAAGTTATGAGGATCCTGAAAGGCGATGCATCTGAATTACCATCTAACTGGAACAGGAGGCAGAAGAAATATCAGGAAAGGATTCAATCGGGTTCCCTTTTTGAGGTGGCGAAGGTGTTCAGGGACCTTTCGCTTTTAAAGACGCAAAAGGAACTCTCTTTCGGCGAAAAGAAGGTGCTGGATAGCGCCAGGAACCTCATAGTGAATGAGATAGCGGAAGCGAAAGGAATAGCTCCCAACAAAGCGGAAATACTCATAGAAAAGGTGTTCAGTTAGTGGAGTAAACCTTAATAGTGGGCTTATGGAAATGAGGAAAATGGCCGAGATATTATTTATATTTTGTTATGTCCTCTACATTATTCTTGGAAAGGTGGTGATACCATATGGTTTGGATAAGTGTTTTTCTGCTCTTTGCAGGCGGCTTGCTGGGGTATTTTGTAGGGTCTCATCTGTCTGCAAATCCTATTATGCCTCTCTATGGCATCGGAATAGGGTTATTGATATCACTGGGCGTTATCCAGGTGGAAAAAAAGCTCAGGAAAGTATCCGGAAAAGCGATAATTGGTGGTCTGATAGGGCTAATACTGGGGCTTATAGTTGCAAACCTCTTGAGTTACTCTATGCTTTTGCTGCAAGGCCAGGAAGATGGCGTTAACCCTTTGATAAGGGTTTTTATAAATGTCGTCATCGGATACATAGGCCTGGTTATGGGAGTGAGAAAGGGAGAGAAGTTCGACCTCTCCGAGTTAAAGAGCGCAATCAAGAAGGGACCATACGGGGACAACGTAAAGATTCTGGATACAAGCGTTATTATCGACGGACGGATCGCCGATATTTGTGAGACGGGTTTCCTGGAAGGAACGCTGATTATTCCTCAGTTCGTATTAAAGGAATTGCAGCATATAGCAGACTCCTCGGATTCCGTCAAAAGGAACAGAGGGAGGAGAGGCCTGGATATACTCCACAAAATACAGAGGAACGTGGATATAACGACCAGTATAGTGGATAGTGATTTCCCCAAGGTGCGGGAAGTGGACGCAAAACTGGTCGAACTCGGCAAGATGCTGGGCGCCAAGCTGCTCACTAACGATTTCAACCTCAATAAGGTCGCAGAACTGCAAGGCGTTCCCGTACTTAACATAAATCAGCTTGCCAACGCAGTTAAGCCAGTAGTGCTGCCCGGTGAGCTAATGAGCGTCTATATCCTCAAAGAGGGGAAGGAGTACGGGCAGGGGGTTGCCTACCTGGATGACGGTACCATGGTCGTGGTGGATAACGCCAGAAAACATCTGGGCAACACAGTCGAAGTATGTGTGACCAGCGTTTTGCAAACTACGGCGGGAAGGATGATATTTACCCGTCTCAAAGAGGATGCGAGCAGGGAAGAGGGGGTTAGGTCATCCGCGTAGGTTATACCGGGTTCGATAGCAGACAACCACAGGCTTGCATGGTGGAAGCGGCTTAAAGCAAGAGAACTGGAATGAACGCGCCTATTAAATCGGTAGCCTCTGGTAATTGAGCGCGGGGCTACCGATTTATCGTATATCTCATAGTTGCACGTCTGCTACTTCCGATCCTGAAAAGTTCCTGCTGGAATCGTGTTGCATATAAGGCCTCGGTGCAATGAGGAGCGGCTGGATTGAGCGTATATGCTATTATCCCCGCAGCCGGTATAGGCGCCAGAATGGGCGGGGAGATCCCTAAACAATATGCCATGTTAGGGGACAAGCCCATACTGGCACATACTCTGGAGGTTTTCGAGAACTGCCGGTTCGTGCAGGGGATTATAATTGTCGTGGCCCCCTCGTATGAGGTTTATTGCAGAGCCGAAATAATAGAAAAATATAATTTCAAGAAGGTTCTCAACATTGTTCGGGGGGGCATTGAGAGACAGGACTCAGTTTATAACGGCCTCAAGGAAATATCCGGGGCGGAGATAGTCGTCGTGCATGACGCTGTGAGGCCTTTTCTTCCTCCGAAGCTATTGGAGGTTAGCATAAAGGAAGCGTTCAGGTGGGGCGCCTCGGCGCCGGTACTGCCGCTGGTGGATACCATAAAATCGGTTGATGAGGACGAATTTTCAACGGGCACATTGGATAGACGAAACCTTAGAGCGGTCCAGACTCCCCAGGTTTTCAGGTACCATATTTTGCTGTCTGCCATGGAGAGAGCCATCCATGACGGTCTCAAAGACACGGACGAGAGCGCAACCGTGGAGAGGACCGGCCATCGTGTAAAGCTCATAGAGGGCTCCCCCGTTAACATAAAAGTTACTACACCTTATGATTTAGCTCTCGCCGAGGCCATTCTCCGGCTTGATATCAGAGAAATATAAAAAGGTCAAAGATGTATCGGATAGGCTTTGGATACGATGTTCATCCCCTCGCCGAGGGAAGGAAGCTCGTCCTGGGTGGAGAGGAGATCCCCCATCATAAGGGTCTCGCAGGGCATTCGGACGCAGATGTTTTAGTTCATTCTATTTGCGATGCCATACTGGGAGCTATTGGTGGAGGAGACCTGGGGCGTATGTTTCCCGATACCGACCAACGATATAAGGACGTCTCCAGCATAGAACTCTTAAAAGAGGTAGGCCAATTGATGAAGCGGCAGGGCTATACTCCTT
>CAYVLI010000175.1:0-5932 GCA_964452105.1 uncultured Nitrospinota bacterium | reverse complement strand
GGATAGCCGAGAGGTGCAACCTGGAGCTCGAGTTCGGCCATCTCAATCTGCCCGATTACCAACCGCCTCCCGGCTACGACCTGGACGGGTACCTCCGCGACCTGGCGGCTAAAGGGATGGAGGAGAGGCTGGCTGAAATCGAAGATAAAAGCGGGCATGAACCCCTCCACAGGGATGAGTACCGAAAGCGCCTTCAGGAAGAACTGGATGTGATTACCCGCATGGGCTTTTCGGGCTACTTCCTCATAGTGTGGGACTTCATAGATTACGCTCGGCGCCAGGGCATCCCGGTGGGCCCGGGACGCGGCTCCGCGGCCGGAAGCCTGGCTGCTTATGCCCTGCGCATCACCGACCTGGACCCCCTCCGCTACGACCTCCTCTTCGAACGGTTCCTGAACCCGGAGAGGATATCACCGCCCGATATCGATATAGATTTCTGCCAGGAGCGCAGGGATGAGGTCATCGAATATGTAAACGAGAAATACGGCCGTGAGAACGTGGCCCAGATAATAACCTTCGGGTCTATGATGGCCAAGGGCGTTATAAGAGACGTGGGTCGCGCGCTGGAGATACCCTACGGAGAGGTGGACCGCATAGCCAAGCTGGTACCCAACCGCTTGAACATCACTCTCAAGGATGCGCTTAAGGATGAACCCAGACTGAGAGAAATGCGGGAAGCGGACGAGCAGGTGCGAAACCTCCTTCAGATAGCCGAGACCCTCGAAGGTCTTACCCGGCACGCTTCCACACACGCCGCAGGTGTGGTCATATCCCCACGCCCGCTGCTGGAGATGCTCCCTCTGTACAAAGGGCCCAACGGCGAAATCCTCACACAGTACGACATGAACGGCATCGAGAAACTGGGCCTTCTAAAGATGGACTTCCTGGGCCTGGGCACCCTCACTCTTATCAAGAACACCGTGGACATAATCCGTCAGACCAGGGGGGTTGAAATAAATATCGACTCCATCCCCCTCGACGACCAGGCCACCTACAAGCTGCTGTCAGAAGCACGCACGCTCGGTGTGTTCCAGCTGGAGAGCTCAGGCCTCCGTGAGATACTGAAGAAGCTTAAACCGGAGAACTTCGAGGATATCATCGCCCTGGTGGCCCTCTACCGGCCCGGTCCGCTGGGCAGCGGCATGGTGGAGGATTTTATCAGCCGCAAACACGGCCAGACGAAGATAAAGTACGAGCACCCGGATCTGGAGGAGATACTCAAGGAGACCTACGGCGTCATACTCTATCAGGAACAGGTCATGCAGATAGCGGGAAAGCTGGCCGGTTTCAGCATGGGCTCCGCGGACCTGCTCAGGCGCGCCATGGGCAAGAAGAAGCCGGAGGTCATGGCCCAGCAGAAGGAGAAATTCCTGGAAGGAGCAAGGGCGCACAAAATCAGCAAGAAGGTGGCGGAGCGCATCTTCAAGCTGATGGAGCACTTCGCAGGCTACGGCTTCAACAAATCCCACAGCGCAGCCTACGCCATGGTGGCCTACCGCACAGCATACCTCAAGGCAAAATACACCGTCGAGTTCATGGCCGCACTCCTCACCAGCGTGCGTGAAAATACGGACAAGGTCATAAAGTACATGACAGAGTGCAAGGAACTGGACATAGAGGTGCTCCCGCCGGACATCAACCTGAGCTACAGCGCCTTTACGGTGGATACAGGCTCCATACGCTTCGGTTTGGGAGGCGTGAAGAACGTGGGCGAGAACGCGGTGCAGGCTATAATAACCGCCCGCCAGGAAGGGGATCCCTTTCAGTCTCTGAGAGAATTCTGCGAGCGGGTGGACTTGCGCACCGTCAACAAGCGTGTGATAGAGAGCCTCGTAAAGGCGGGCGCGTTTGATTCTCTGGGATCATCCAGGGCGTCCCTCTTCTACTCCCTCGAAGAGACCATGGAATCGGCTCAAAGGAAGCAGAGCGCCAGGGCCGAAGGCCAGGGAACGCTTTTCGAAGCCGTCCTGTTCGATTCCGCCAACGAACTTGCTCCGGCCGAAGGAAGCGTCGCTCCCGAGTGGGACCATAGCCAGCTCCTGGCTTTTGAGAAAGAGGCCCTGGGTTTCTACATCACCGGCCATCCCCTCGCCCGGTATCAGGAGCAGCTCGAGCTCCGTGGAGACTGCGACACCCAGTCCATAAGCGATATACCCGACGGACAGAAGGTCGCCATAGGCGGCGTGGTGAGCAAGGCTAAATTGACCACCACCAGAAAAGGCGATAGAATGGCTTTTGTCACCCTGGAAGACCTTCACGGCTCACTGGAGGTAATAGTCTTCCCCGGTGTACTGAAGGACGTAGCGCCTTATCTCCAGGGCGATGAACCGGTGCTGGTTACCGGAAGGGTGGACTCGGTGGAGGAGGGCGCCAAGCTCATCGCCGACTCGATAAAGCCACTGACGGGCGGCAACGGGTCCAGCGATTCGATGGGCAGGGTGTGCATCAATCTGCTCTCGGCGGCTACCGATTCCGGACAGATTGACGAAATAAACCGGGTGCTTCAGAAGCACCGTGGCGAGTGTCCGGTGCTTTTTCACATTCGATATCCTGAAAAAGGTGAGGTGGACATTGCCGCTTCGAAGAATTTCGCCGTATCCCCCTGCGAGGAGTTTGTGAAGGAGATGGAGGAGGCGGTGGGCCGCGGCAAGGTCCATCTGGAATAGATAAATTCAGCGCTTGATTATCCGGCGCTATTTTAAGGCGGGTATCATGGCTGCACAGCCGCTTGAATTCGAGAAACCCATCCTTGAGATGGAGAATAAAATTGAGGAGCTCCGGCAGGTCTCCCGCACGCAGGGCATAGACCTGGCCGATGAAATAGTGCGCCTCCAGAAGAAAGCCAAGAGACTCAGGCGGGATATCTTCTCAAAGCTGAACCGCTGGGAGCAGACTCAGCTCGCCCGCCATGCCGACAGGCTCCACTCTCTGGATTACATCGAACTCATGATGACCGACTTCGTGGAGCTGCGCGGCGACCGCCTGTTCGGGGATGACCACGCAATCGTGGGCGGCCTTGCCCGCCTGGATGGGGAGCCGGTGATGGTCGTCGGACAGCAGAAGGGACGAAGCACAAAAGAGAAGCTCTACCGTAACTTCGGCATGCCACACCCGGAGGGCTACCGCAAGGCCCTGCGTTTGATGCACCTGGCCGAGAAGTTCCGCAGACCGATCATAACCCTGATAGATACACCTGGGGCCTATCCCGGCCTGGGAGCCGAGGAGCGGGGCCAGGCCGGGGCCATCGCCAGGAATTTGAGGGAAATGGCCGCCCTGACTGTACCCCTCATATCGGTAGTGATAGGGGAGGGGGGGAGCGGTGGTGCGCTTGGGTTGGGCATGGGCAACCGCGTGCTCATGCTGCAGTACTCCGTCTATTCGGTCATCATGCCCGAGGGCTGCGCCTCCATCCTCTATCGGGACAGTGCTCTGGCGGAGCAGGCCGCGGAGGCGCTCAAGCTCACCGCCAGAGACCTCATGGAGTTCAAGATCATCGATGAGATAGTGAAAGAGCCCCCCGGCGGCGCTCACCGTAATCACAAGATGGCCGCGTCCATCCTGCGCCGCGCCCTCCGACGCCACCTCAACGAACTGCTCTGCTTCTCCCCGGCCGAACTCATCAAGCAGCGCGAGCAGAAATTCCGCAACTTCGGCCGCTTCGTGGAAGAATAAAAGGACTAATAAATGAGCGAGCACAAAATTATCTTCGGAGACAGCAGGGAGATGCCGGAGATAGAGGATGAGTCCGTGCACCTGGTGGTCACATCACCGCCTTACTGGTGCATCAAGGACTATGTTCACCCCGGGCAGATAGGTTACGACCAGTTTTACGAGATATATATACCGTATCAAAGATAGGAAGTGCTTAACCATGGATGAAAAACTGGTGCAATGGACCTTGATGAAAAACCTGACTGAATTGTGCAAAATCATCGGTAAACCAATTATAAGAAAGATTGCAGAAGAATATACTGTGGATCAAGGAAGAATAGATTTTATCCTGGAAACACCTGATGAAGTATTAATTGTCGAGCTTGAAACAAGAATTGATACTAGTAGTAAGTTTTTCTATTGTACCCAGCAATTGGAGCGATACAGGCAGATTTCATATAATGTTACGAAGCCAATAAGATTTGCAATTGTATTTGAAGAATCTACACCAATAAAATTCAAGAATGAATTAGCTAAATTTTCTAAGAAATTCAATATAATTCTTAAAAGCTATTCACTTGTAAAAATTCAAGAATTATACAATCAAATCTTAGAAGACTTAAAAAGAACTTCTGGTCTTTACATTGGTTTACCCGTCGCTATGGATGTAACTCACCTTCGTTATCTGAACAAAATTATTGAGCCGTTTATTGAGATTTTAGAAAATTATATGAAAATTGAAGATGTAAGAAAAACATTTAAATCAAGGACAAGCTATGGTGTTTACAAAAGATTATCTGAAGATTTTGAATTAATAGAATACGATTCTAAATACGCTAGCTTAACAGATTATGGTATTCGCTTTAGAGACGCTTTTAATTCACAGATAGTACAAACTAAAGCCACAATGCCAGATTTAAGTAATGAACAAAGAAGGGTTTTACTCGAAGTGCTCACAAATGGAAGATTTACAAAGTGCAAGAGCAATATCTATTATTTCTTGAGGTTTATCCATTTAACAAACGGCGAATGGTTGCCAAAAGCGAGAGGCGGAGAAGATAAAGAAAAATTAGAATTCATTAATTTTTTATATGGTAAATCATATAGATGGAATACTGCTTCTGAACTACTTTCATTTACATGTAACCAATGTGAAGAGTTAGACCTTGCAAACCGGATAAGAGAAAAGGGTAATGCGTTTGATAAAGTTTTTCTAACACAACTGGGGTCAAGAGTATTAGGATTTTTGGAATTGTATCTTCATTTAAAAAGAGAGCAAATTCAAATCCCTCTTTCTGTCTAGACTTAAGGGTAAATGTAGTAAATTAGATTTACTGAAACTTCTACTTTTTGTTTATGACCAGTGTATCATGTGAAATCGCAAATTAACTTCTTACAAGATTAATTAATCACGGCTTAGGCGGCAAGGGCCAGTGGGGGCCGAGGTCGATGTCTTTTATGCCCAGCAAGACTTTGCCCATGTTGAGGGGCTGATTGGCCAGCTTCCCCTTCCAGATGCTGACGTCCGCTTTCATACGTACCAGCCACTGCATGATCCCTGCATCGCCGTAGCGACCGATGAAAACCGCACCCTTGACCACGTCTTCCTTGATGAAAACTTTTCTGATGATGCGGCCCGTGCCGTCGGTGAAGGTCTCCACGTCGTAGCCGCTGGTCGTTCCAGTCTCACCCACCGAGGCGATGGTGACGCCGAAGAAGTCCACCACGTTGGTGGAGAGGCTCCCTTCGTATTCCATGATCCGCCCGGCCATGTTGTAGCCCGCGGCCGAGCCCTGCTCCACGGCGGTGGTCCAGATGCCGCGCACCACCTGCTCGCCCGATAGGGCGTCGCGCCCCTGTGCGCAGTCGCCCGCGGCGTAAACATCGGTTACGCTGGTCTCCATCCTGCCGTTCACCAGTATGCCGCCGCCTATCTTTATGCCGTTCCCCTCCAGGAAGGAGACGTTCGGCCTGGCCCCGGTGCCCACTATGACCAGGTCGGCCTGGACATCACTTTGCCCTTTAATCTTGATGGAGTGGGCGTGCTCCTTTTCCCCTTTGGCGATCTCGGTGATCTCCGCGCCGGTTACTATCGTTACGCTGTCGCTTTCCACCATCTCCTGAACCTGTCGCGCGCCTTCGGCGTCCAGGACACGGGGAAGGATGTGGTCGGCGATGTCTATGATGGTGAATCGTACGTCCCGGTTGGCCAGCGCGTGGGAGGATTGCACTCCTATCAGACCCGCGCCGATGATGACCACGTCTTTTATATCCTTCGAGG
>CAYVLI010000174.1:0-5959 GCA_964452105.1 uncultured Nitrospinota bacterium | reverse complement strand
CTACTCCGTCGGCGCCCTCGGGCATTACCGCCCCTGTGGCTATTTCCGCGCAACACCCCTGAGTAATGGTGTTCGCAGGCGCCTGCCCTGCGTAAATCTTCTCGATGCACTTCAGGACGACTGGATCGAATTTCCCCGCCTTGAAGGTGTCCTCTGCGACTACTGCATAACCGTCCATGGCCGCCCTGTCGAACGGGGGTACGGAGACAGCAGAGTTTACATCCCCGGCCAGCACCCTTCCGCCTGCCCTCATT
Source organism: uncultured Nitrospinota bacterium (assembly GCA_964452105.1). GTDB lineage: Bacteria > JAUXIQ01 > JAUXIQ01 > JAUXIQ01 > JAUXIQ01 > CAYVLI01. Next base: position 5,705 of record CAYVLI010000174.1, on the reverse strand, counting down.
AAATCCACTTCTTCCGTTTCATCGATGGGGTCGACCTTTTCGTGACAGAGCTTCAGGGCTTCCTCAAGGGATATCAAAGATTTTAATGGTTTCATGTCCGTTCTCCTCAGAGGCGAAATAACGGAAGCGATTTCGCTTTTGTATCATGCTGCTCCTATAGTTTGGGGAGGGTAATATCTATTTGCTTGTCGTATTTGCCATGCTTGTCCTTATAGGATAAGTTGCAGATTTCGCTTCCCTCAAGAAAGAGTACCTGCGCGATTCCTTCATTGGCGTAAATCTTTGCAGGCAGCGGGGTAGTATTGGACACCTCAAGCGTGGCCGTTCCTTCCCATTCCGGCTCAAAAGGGGTTACGTTGACGATTATGCCGCATCGAGCATAGGTGGATTTCCCCACGCACACGGTGAGAATGTTGCGCGGTATCCTGAAGTATTCCACCGTTCTGGCCAGGGCGAAGGAATTGGGGGGAATTATGGCCACGTCCCCCTTGAAGTTCACGAAAGAGCGTGAATCGAAGTCTTTGGGGTCCACCATGGCGGTATATACGTTGGTGAATATCTTGAACTCGTCGGCAATCCTTATATCATATCCGTATGATGACAGACCGTAAGATATTACCCCCTCCCTGACCTGTCGGCCCTCAAAGGGGTCTATCATTCCATGTTCGATAGCCATCTTCTTTATCCAGGCGTCGTTCTTTAACATCCGTCCTCCCCTGTAATCTTCTTTTCAAGCAGTTCGCTGATATGCACAACCTGTGCATCGATCCTGTGTTTCTTAACACCGTATCGTAGCTGCATGATGCATGCGGGACAACTTGTGGCGAGAAAATCCGCGCCGGTCCTTGAAAAATTGTCCATCTTGCGCTTCAGGATGTTGTCCGACCGCTCCGGATGCAGCACAGTATATACACCCGCTCCGCCGCAGCACCAGTCCGCCTCTTCCATCTCTACCAACTCGACGCCGGGAATGGAAGAGAGTATTTCTCGCGGCTCCGCGGTTATCCCCTGGTGGCGGCTCAAATGACAGGGATCATGATAGCTCACGGTCATGCTCTCGATCTCGCCTCTCGACGATACACCTTTGATGAGGCTTCCGGCGCCTCCGCTGGAGTGCATAAGCTCATTGAAGTCAACTATCTTCCCCTGGAGGTCCGCCGCCTTCTGCGCATAGCCTGGTTCATCCTTCAGCAGTTCCTCATATTTTTTCAAAAAAGAAGAACAGCTGGCGCATTCGGTGACGATCTTCTTCGCCCTCAGTCCAATCATGAAGTCGATGTTTGTTTTGGCCAGGATGCGGGCAGCCTCCACGTCTCCGTGGCTGTACGGTGGAAGCCCGCAGCACACGTTATCCAGGATGCCCACGGCAAACCCCATGGAGTTCAGACAGCGCAGGGTGGCAAGCCCCGCCCGAGGCAAGGCGTAATTGAAACCGCAGCCCATGAAGTAGGCCACATCATCGCCCCATCTTATATCTTCAGGTGGATTGTCCTTTATTATCTCACGCAGGAATTTGAAGGGCAGGCTGCCTGTCAGCCGCTCCGCTCTGGCCAGATTCCTTCCGAACCATCCAAGGTGGCTCAATGCCGCGGCGAGCCTGGAGATGCCGCTCTTCTTCCCCAGATAGGCCAGCTTGACTGCACGGTCCATGGCGGCCCTCCTGGGCAACAGCTCGCGAAATATGTAGCGCTGAAGCTCAGGCTGGCCATATTTTTGAATGTACGTTTCACGCGCGGCGACTACTATCCTGTCTGTTTCCACGGCCGGAAAGCAATTCGCGGTGCATGCCCGGCAGAGGAGGCACTCGAAGATGGGGTCCCTCAGGTCAGGGAGCATCTCCATCCGTCCTTCTATTATTTCGCGGACGTGCGCGTTGTGGCCTCGCGCTACGGAAGTTTCTACCCCCGTGGCCCTGTAAACCGGACAGCCGCTCTGGCAAAAGCCGCAGCGATTGCAGCGTAGCGTTTCCTGGTAAACTTTTTGTAACTTGACCCCGTCTGCTGCTGTCTCCATGACCATACAATCTATAATAAAGACCCTGCTTTGGCAATTATTTTAGCGTGGCTGGCAAGGCCCGGTTACCGATGTTCCAGAGGGACTGTAGGAAATATTAAAAAAGCAAAATTTTTATTGTTTGACAGGCGTGAGGGAAATGTGTATATTTTTGATGAAGCTTTAAAGGTTTGAACCGTTTGTACGTTAGCTGGAGAAAAAATATGTTCGGGGGTGGAATAGGTATTCAGGAGTTGCTTCCCATTGCCATAATAGTCATCGTTATTTTCGGGGCTAAACGTATCCCCGATATTGGCAGGGGTCTCGGGGAGGGAATTCAGAATTTCAAGAAAGCTCTGAAATCCTCTGCCGGGGAAGAGGAAGCGCCCAGGATAGAAGAAAAGAAGACGGAAGTAAAGACGGAAGTAAAAGAAGAAGCTGCTGACAGTACCGGACGTAATTGAGCAGAGTGTCCGTAATTATAACTCAGTAGAGATGAACAGGGTGGGGTTGATCCCTACCCTGTTTTTATTGGAAGCCAGATATTCCTCCATTAGTCCGCAGCCTTCACCCTTCTTGCAGAAATCCAGGGTTTTGGGTTATATATTTTCAGGTATGAATTCATAAAATGGAGCCTGCGCAGGGCGTTATCTATTTTAGGCTTTAAAAGGAGCAATAAGATGGGAATGACGCTGGCCGAAAAGATTATAACCGAACACTGTGGAAGGGAAGTAAGGGCAGGGGAGATAGTTATAGCGAATGTGGACCTTGCCTATGCCCAGGATGGAACCGGCCCCCTTGCGGTTCGCCAGATAAAGAACATGGGAAAGGAAAAGCTCTGGAACTCCGAGAGAGTCATCTTCTTCCTCGACCACGCTTCGCCCAGCCCCAGGCAGGAGTTGAGCAACGACCACAAATTTTTGAGGGCTTTCGCCAAAGAATCCGGTGCGCGCCTTTCCGACATAGGTTATGGCATCTCGCACCACGTGGTGCTGGAGGAGTATACGGAGCCGGGACAGATTATTCTGGGGGCCGATTCCCATACCTGCACCAGCGGGGCCATGTGCGCCTTCGCCACCGGTGTAGGCTCAACAGATGTGGCCTTCGCAATGCTGTTCGGCAAGACCTGGCTGCGAGTACCCGAGACCATCAAGATCGAGGCGAAAGGCAGGCTTCAGAAAGGTGTATATGCCAAGGACCTCGTATTGAAAATCATCGGGACCCTGAGCAGCAAAGGGGCGACCTATAAAGCCCTGGAGTATACCGGAGAGGCCGTAGAAAACCTGGACATGGCAGGCAGGGCGACTCTGGGCAATATGGCCGTGGAAGCCGGTGCGAAGACAGGAATGGTCCCCACGGATGATGTGACCAGGCAATTCTTGGAGGAGCAGGGTCGCGGCGAAGGGTTCAGGGAGCTCAAGCCGGACCCCGACGCTGAATATGAGCGTGTGGTGGTGATAGATGCGTCGAGCCTCGAACCTATGCTCGCCTGTCCCCACCTGGTGGATAACGTCAAACCGGTGAGCGAACTGGAAGACGTCTGGGTGGACCAGGTTTTCATAGGAACTTCATGCAACGGCCGCATAGAGGATTTCCATGCCGCCGCAGAGATACTCAAGGGCAGGAGGGTGGCGGACGGGATTCGCCTTATCATTACGCCCGCCTCCAGGAAAACCTATTTTAAGGGACTGGAGGACGGGACCTGGGCCGCCATGATGCAGGCCGGAGGGATGGTCACCGGCGCCGGCTGCGGCGCCTGCGTGGGGGTGCACGAAGGCGTGCTGGCGGATGGCGAGGTTTGTCTGGCCACCAATCCGAGGAATTTCAAGGGGAGAATGGGCAATCCCAACGCATCCATCTACCTGGGCTCCCCGGCGCTGGCAGCCGCCACGGCTGTCGAAGGTAAAATAACAGACCCACGTGAATTTTTATGATGGCATCAAGCAGGTTGTAAAACGAGGCAGGCGCAAGAGGAGTCCTTTCAAATGGTGTTAAAAGGCAAAGCATGGAAGTTTGGCGACGATATAAGTACAGACCTGATAGCCCCGGGGAGGCTTTTCCATCTCAGGTCTAACTTACCGGAGTTGGCCAAGCACGTGATGGAGGATGCCCGCCCGGATTTCTATTCCATGATAAACAAGGGGGATTTCCTGGTTGCCGGGGTGAATTTCGGACAGGGCTCAAGCCGGGAACACGCCCCCACGGCCATAAAGCTTGCCGGAATATCGGCCGTGCTCGCCAGGAGCTTCGCCCGCATCTTCTACCGGAACTGCGTAAACATCGGGCTTCCTGCCATCATATGCGACACCGACCAGATAGAGGAAGGGGATGAGCTGGAGGTGGATTTATCAGCCGGTGAAGTGATAAACCATACTCAGGGCGGGAATCTGTCCTTTCCTTCCCTGCCGGGCATCATGAACGATATCCTGATGGCAGGGGGCTTGGTGGAATATGTTAAGAAACATGGTGATATAAAGGTCTGACCATATCTTCACTTAATATCATGGTCCATAACCCTCGAGCATAGGCGGATTAAAAAGATTTACATAAAAAGAGTTCTCTCCAGCCGCCGATTCTCGCTCTATTCCAAATGCCGGCTCCCCGCCCTTTGTTCCGTTGACAGGCCATTTGGTGGATGGTAACCTGACGGGAATTAATCGGTGCTTTTTCGTATAATAGCCTCCTTACAATTTACTCATTCCCGATAAAAGAGAGCGGATTTATGGAGCAGTATATAGTCAGCCTGGATCAGGGGACAACCAGCTCCCGGGCCGTCGTCTTCGATAGCAGTGGCAAACCTGTATCGATGGCTTCGAGCCCTATTACCCAGATTTATCCTGAACCCGGCTGGGTGGAGCATGACCCGGTCGAAATATGGACCAGCCAGGTCGAAGCCGCCAAGCGGGCGGTATTCGAAGCCGGACTGGAGGCGGATCAGATAGCCGCACTGGGGGTTGCCAATCAGCGCGAAACGGTCGTGGCATGGGATCGGAAGACGGGCCAACCCCTTCACAATGCCATAGTATGGCAGTGCAGGCGCACCGCGCCGCATTGCATGAGGCTCAAGGAACAGGGCCTGGAAAAGCTCATCAGGCGCAAAACGGGGCTGATGATAGACGCTTACTTCTCTGCAACCAAGATTTCATGGCTGCTGGAGAAGGTCCCCACGTTGAGGAAGCGTGCGGAGAGGGGGGAGGCAATATTCGGCACCGTGGATAGCTGGTTGATATACAACCTCACCGGCGGCCGGGTACACTCGACAGACTACAGCAACGCCTCCAGGACGATGCTCTTCGATATCAACAAGCTGAGGTGGGACCCGGAACTGCTCGACCTGTTCTCTGTGCCTGCCAAGTGTCTGCCGGAGGTTAAGCCGTGCAGCGCAGTGATTGGAGAAACCGAGGGCAAACTTTTCGGGCGCCCCGTACCAATAGGCGGTGTGGCGGGAGACCAGCAAGCGGCGCTTTTCGGTCAGGCCTGTTTCCTCCCCGGTATGGTCAAGAACACTTACGGCACAGGCTCTTTTCTTCTTATGAACGTAGGGGCGGGAAAACCCGCCGTGTACCCCGGCGTACTCACCACCATAGCCTGGGGTGAGGACGGCAACGTGGAATACGCCCTCGAAGGAAGTATCTTTTCGACCGGAGCCGCCGTTCAGTGGTTGAGAGACGAAATGGGCGTAATTCAGGATTCAGCCGAGAGCCAGGAATTGG
>CAYVLI010000173.1:2626-5976 GCA_964452105.1 uncultured Nitrospinota bacterium | reverse complement strand
TCCGCGGCCTGTTCGATGTGGTCACCGTCCCTTACTTCGGTCAGCGCTGCGATGCCCGCGCTCGCTGAAAGCGGATTGGCGTTGAAGGTCCCCGGGTGGTAAATCTTCTCGAATCGGTTCCAGTGCCTGTCCGGACGGAACTCCAGGTACTCCATGATATCTTTCCTGCCACAGACGGCTCCTCCCGGGAGGCCGCCTGCAACTATCTTGGCCAGGCTGGTAATGTCCGGCGCGACGCCGTATAGCTCCTGCGCCCCTCCCCTGGCCAGGCGGAAGCCGGTGACGACTTCGTCAAAGATTATAAGCACATCATGTTTTTGAGCGAGTTTCTTTAGCTCCTGGAGGAATCCCTCCCTTGTGGGGATGGTCCCGTAGGAAGCGCCCGAGGGTTCCAGGATTATGCAGGCCACATCGTCATTTTCGGCCAGCAGTTTTTCCACCGCTTCGATATCGTTGGGGGGAGTGAGCAGGCAGCTATCCACCACTCCTTGCAGCAAGCCGGACGATATGGGCTCTTCGTATGGTGGGAACACTCCCATGAGCACGTTATCGTGCCAGCCGTGGAAATGCCCCTCGAATTTGATAATCTTCTCCTTGCCCGTGAACGCCCTGGCCAGGCGGACGGCCATGAGAGTGGCTTCGGTTCCCGAGCTGGTGAATCGCACCCTCTCGGCGCATGGCACCATCTGCAGTACCAGTTCTCCCCACTCTATCTCGAGTTCGTGGCAGGCGCCGTAGTGAGTCCCCCTGGCTAATTGTCTACTTACCGCCTCTTCCACTACAGGATGTCTGTGGCCGAGGATGAGTCCGCCGTGCCCCACCCAGTAGTCGATAAACTGGTGGCCTTCCCCGTCCCATTTGTATGCGCCCTTTGTTCGCTCGATATAAAGCGGGAAGGGGAGCATCATCCGGGCGTCATGCGTAACTCCCGAAGGGAAGACCTTCCTGGCCCTCTGCCAGAGCTTTGCTGAACTCGAAAAGGTCTCGGTAAATCGGCGGGCCAGGCTTCCTGTATTTTTGTCCTTTGTGCTCATCTTGAATATGTTACCTCGATGGAAGTTTTTATTTTAAACCATATTTAAGGCGCCTGGTTTCTGAAAAGATGATGTAATTTACCATTTTCCCGTTCAATTTTCCATTCATTATATAGGATAACAGCAATTTACCTCTCGCTGAGCTATATACTGACTGTATAAAAAGCGGGGCTACTTTATGGCTCCGGCAGTCAGGCCGGATACATAGTATTCCATGAAAAATACGTAGACCAGCACCATTGGAATCGCTCCCAGTACCGCGGCTGCCATGAGCGAGCCCCAGTAAAAAATGTCGCCTCTGATCAGTTCACCCACTATGCCGACGGTAACAACTTTAGACGCAGTGGATGACAGGAATGTAAGGGCGTAGAGAAATTCGTGCCAGCCCATGGTGAAGGCAAAGAGGGCCGCGGTTATGATGGCCGGCTTGGATATTGGTATCACTATTCTTATGAAAGTTTGCAGCCTGGTGCAGCCGTCTATCATGGCGCACTCTTCTATCTCCTTGGGAATGGTCCGGAAGTATCCCATGAGCAGCCAGGTGAGAAAGGGAACCAGAAAAGTGGGGTAAGTTATAATCAGAGACCAGAGGGAATCGGACAGCCCCAGTTTGTTTATCACCACATTCATGGGCAAGAACATGATTGATGGTGGGACCAGATAGGTTACGAATATGCCCACGCCGAAAAGCTCCACCCCTTTAAATTTCATTCGCGCTATGGCATAGGCGGCAAGCAGGGCTATAACAAGGGCCACTGCGGTGGTGAGAGTGCTGACTATGGCGGTGTTCTTGAACCAGATAAGAAAAGGGGTATCGAAAAGAAGGAGTTTGTAATGCTCAAGAGTGGGGCCATGTTTGATCAGGAAGGGGACTGCTTCAAGGTCATATAATTCTGCGTTTTTCTTGAAGGAGGTTATAAGCATGAAATAGAGGGGGAACAGCGAGAAAATCAAGAAAGGCGCCAGGGGGAGGTACAAATCTATCCCTTTTAACAGCTTTCTCTTTTTACTTATCATTTTATTATATCCCGGCGAGCGCCCGACAGGGGATCATACACATGGCAGGCCTCTGCTGCTTCTCGCCAAAAAAAATCTGCAATCAGAATTAACGCAGTAGTTACATGAGATTTTAACTGCCGGGGAAAATGCTGAGATGATGGAAATCAGAAATGCTCTATGGGTATGGATCACTCTGCTGGATGAAATACTATCATCGCAACAATGATACAGGCAAACTTTTAATCCATCTACTTATGAAAGTAAGGCTCTTTCTATTTTATCGCACCTGCGGTCAAGCCCGAGACATAGTATTCCATGAAGAATACGTACACCAGTATCACGGGTACTGCGCCCACTATGGCCCCGGCCATTAGCGAACCCCAGTAGAATATGTCTCCCCTGATCAATTCACCAACAACGCCCACCGTAACCACTTTTGAAGCGGTCGAGGATAAAAAGGTCAAGGCGTAGAGGAACTCGTGCCAGCCCATGGTGAAAGAGAAGAGGGCTGCAGTGATGATGGCCGGCTTGGATATCGGTATCACTATTCTTATGAAGGTTTGCAGCCTGGTGCAGCCGTCTATCATGGCGCACTCTTCTATCTCCCTGGGAATAGTCCGAAAATATCCCATAAGCAGCCACGTCAGAAAAGGTACGAGGAAAGTGGGGTATGTAACTACGAGAGACCAGATAGAATCCGAAAGCCCCAGCTTATTTATCACCACATTCATGGGGAGAAACATCAGCGAAGGGGGCACAAGATAAGTTGCAAATATACCCACCCCAAAAAATTCCACCCCTTTGAACTTCATGCGCGCAATTGCATAGGCGGCAAGCAGGGCTATCACAAGAGCCATCCCGGTGGTGAGGAGGCTGACTATTATAGTGTTCTTGAACCATACCAGGAAAGGGGTATCGAACAAAAGCAGCTTGTAATGTTCGAGGGTGAAACCCTGTCTGATGAAGAAAGGGACCGAGCTAAGGTCATAAAGCTCCGAATTCTTCTTAAAAGATGTAATGACCATGAAATAGAAAGGGAACAGTGCAAAAATCAAGAAAGGTATGAGGGGCAGGTAAATGTCCAGTGCTTTCAGTATGCCCTTTCGCCTTTTTTTCATGATACCTCATCCCTTCTAATGAATCGAAGCTGGAGGAAGACTATGACCACCAGAAAGGGGAACAGGAAGAGGGATATCGCCGCACCCTGCCCCAGATTGCCTCCACCCAGTCCAACAGCGAATGACAGCGTGGCGAAGAGGTGCGTCATATTCATAGGACCGCCTCTGGTCAGAACGTAGACGATATTAAAATCGGAAA
>CAYVLI010000173.1:0-2526 GCA_964452105.1 uncultured Nitrospinota bacterium | reverse complement strand
GTCATATTCATAGGACCGCCTCTGGTCAGAACGTAGACGATATTAAAATCGGAAAAGGTAAATATTGTCGAAAAAAGTATGACGATGGCTATTACCGGCTTCAGCAGAGGAAGCGTAATATGCCAGAATTTTACCATCCTTCCGGCTCCATCCGTTTCCGCCGCCTCGTAGAGCTCCTGGGGAATGGAGACCAGACCGGCCAAAATAGCTAAAGCGAAAAACGGGATGCCTCGCCAGGTGTTTACAATAATTACCGACAGCATGGCCAGGTTGGGGTCGGCCAGCCACATATGATTGCCCAGGCCCATGCGCGACATCGTCCAGTTCACCACGCTGTAATCCGGGTCCAGCATCCACCACCAGGCCAGAACGCTAAGCGCAGTGGGCACGACCCAGGGCAAGAGAACGGCCGCACGAAACAACTTCCTGAAACGAACCGTTCTGTGCATGAGCATAGCAAGGGATAAGCCCAGGACGATTTTCAACCCAACCGCAGACCCGGTGAACACAAAAGTGTTTAAGACGGTGCGCTGGAAAATGCTGTTTTTCAGGATGGTCGCAAAGTTGGCCAGGCCGACGAAAGGGTACTTCATGGCCCCCACCCATGCGTCCTGGAGGCTCAAAAGAACGGCGATGACGAAGGGATAGGCCACGAGGAGGACTATTACGGCCAAGGCCGGGGCAATGAATAAATAACCCAGCACCTTCTCCTGCTCCATTTTCTCTCTGAGCGCTTGCAGGCGGCCGACCTTTTTCACTTCTGGTTTCGCTGCTGCCTGACCCGTAACAGCTTTCTTTTCCATCAGGCCTATCCCTTCGCAGGATTAACGATCAACCGGGGACGCTCACTTCTATAATAGTGCCCCGGTTAAATCCACAATAAATTATTTTTTCCTTCCGGCGTAAATCTCGGTTATCTCCTTTTCAGCCCACGCCAAGGCTTCCTTGGTGGACTTCTTGCCTGTTGCAGCCGCTGCAAACATGTCGGGAATTATATAAAGGTTCTGAACGACCTGGGTGTATCTCGTGGGAGGTCCAGGGTATCCTTGCGTATGCGAGTACTTGCCGATCTTCGGCGCAAAAGCATACTTGGGATTGCTGCTCCAGATCGGATTGTGGGTATATGCATTCAGCATGGGTTGGTTGTATCCGTCGCTGGCCTGGATGAAGGCGTCAAAATTCTCCTTCTGGAAGTGGTAGCGGATGAAATCCTTGACCAGGCCGACGTCTTTGGCCCAGTTCATAATCCCTAATCCCAGCGGGTAGGCATACATATGCCTGCCGGCCGGGCCTCGCGGCGGGATATAGTGGTTGAGTACGTCAGTTACAAGCACTTCGTTCCCAGTGGTGGCGCTCTTAGTCTTGAGCTTGTTTCTCTCTGCAGATTTGTACGCGCTGATGGGGTTGAGGATGATCCCGCATTTCCCCGAAGTGATGCAGCGATTGTTGCTGGCGTCGTCCCAGGCGAGCACTTGAGGGTCAAGGGCTTTTGCGTATAACTCTTTGACGAACTCTATTGCCTCTATCGTCTGGGGAGAATTGAGGGTGATGGTCTTCCCGTCTTTAGCCACCACGCTGGCGCCGTAGCTCCACATAATCCCCCTGAGAATGGCGTTGGCGTCTGCGGAATGTCCGAGTTGTATTCCCACAGGGTGCCCCATCTTCTTGAGCTTTGTGCCTGCCCGTAACACATCTTCCCAGGTATCCGGCGGTATTTTTTCCCCTATTTTTTCAAAGAGGTCAGTTCTTATCACGATGGGAAAGGAAACGAAGTACCATGGTAATCCCTTCCAGTGCCCGTCTACGATGGATATCTCCTTGCCGAAGTCGAGCCAGCCTCCATACTCACTCCCCAGCTCATCGGCCAAGTCATCCAGGGTCACCAGCATGTTTTCGTAAAGGGAAGTATCGCCTGAATCCAGAAACCAGAGGTCGTGCCCGGCCCTGGCCTGGGCTTCTGCAGCCTTCTTCGCCGGGAGCTGTAAGTGGGCTATGGTGTCGAGCCTGGTGCTCTTCCCCTTCAGTTTGCCGAAGGCAGCGAACTGTGCCTTCAGGTTTACATCGGACTTCGGCACGAAGTGGTTCCAGCTCAACATGGCCATATCGACTGCCTTCGCACCGTATGCGGCTGGGCTTCTTAACATGGATAAGCCGTAAAGCCCCGCTGCTGCCCCCGCCCCTGCTGCAATGAATTCACGTCTTGTTAACTCGTCATTAAATTTATTGCTCATAAAGATGGCCTCCTATCCAGATTGAACCGCTACAGGTTGAAAAGAAAAGGAACCAACCACCTTACTTGGAAAGATGAAAATCAGATCACCCCCTTTTAAGAATATTGTTCTGAAAAATAGTTGATAATTAAATGCAGGAGCACACCATATTGTTTCTTACCTGACCACTATTAAACGAACTCAAACATAGCAACATTAAATGCGTTTATAAAACAGCCCAACAAACCAATAGTTTTAGTGAAACAGTGAGATTTATGGCATATATAAGAAAATCTGTCAACCATAAATATTTTTA
>CAYVLI010000172.1:1855-5987 GCA_964452105.1 uncultured Nitrospinota bacterium | reverse complement strand
CAGGAGAACATTTATCACTTCGTGGATGACGACTTTGCGGGCAGCGGTGAAAAGATTCCCGGGTGCATCGACTGGGAACGCCGCTTCGATCATATGCAACAGCACAGCGGCCAGCATATCCTTTCTCAGGCTTTCCTTCGGACGCTGGACAGCCAAACCCTATCCTTCCGCCTGGGAAGCGAATTTTCCACCATCGACCTGGACGTCGAAGCCCTGACCACGGAAGCCATCTATAGAGCCGAGGATCTGGCCAACGGGATAATCTACGAGAACCGGCCTGTAAAATGCCGCAATGTCGATGACGAGTCATTCGACTTGTCCGGCATCAGAGGATACTCCGCCGGAGAAGACAAGAAAAGGGTCGTGGAGATAAGCGACTTCGATCGCTCCTTTTGCGGAGGGACGCACTGCCTCACCACCGGGGAGGTGGGAATAGTAAAGGTAAGACGGTGGGAACGGAGCAGGGGAAAGGCGCGGGTGGAATTCTTCTGCGGCCGCCGCGCCTTGAAGGACTACCGAGCGAAGAACAGGCGGTTATACGAGGTCAGCCGGGAATTGGGAGTCAGCGATAGCGAGGCCCCGGACCGGGTCAGGAAACAACTGGAGGAAAACAAGGAGCTGAGACGCGATCTCAACAGGGCCACCGAAACGCTGCTGGATATGGAGGCTGCCTCCATGATTTCCGGGGCGGAGAAAACAGGAGAGGTAAAGGTTATCGCCCGGGTGTTTCATGGCCGGGATGGGAAAGAAATCAAGCTCATTGCCGAAAAGATCGCGGTGGCAGGGAACTGCGTTGCACTGTTAGGTAGCGAGGGAGACTCTGCCACACTGATATTCTCATGCTCAACGGAACTGGAACTCGATATGCAGGAGCTCATGGCATGCGCCGCTCCGATAGTGGGGGGCAAGGGCGGCGGATTCCGGAGGCAGGCGCAAGGCGGAGGGCCGCTGACAGAGCGTCTCCAGGAAGCGATGGATGCAGCAGAGGAACGATTGGCTGAACAGATAGCAAGATTGGCGTAAACAGGGAAGAACTGAGTCCGTTTGTATGGTTCTAACAAAGTGGAGGGCAGACCATGGGGTCCAAAGTATGGTACGCGGGTAACAGAAGCTACTCTCCGGCTACCAGCTACGTCGCCGATATGCTGGAGGTATTTGATGCTGCGGGGTTGAACCAGATAATCGACCCCGGCGACGTGGTGGCCATAAAGCTTCATTGCGGCGAATGGAACAATACCGCCTATCTCAGGCCTGTATATGCCAGGGCGCTTGCGGACAGGATCAAGGAACTGGGCGGCCGTCCCTTTGTGACGGACACAACCACGCTTACCTATAACCCCTACCCTGCCAGGGTCACGGAACTGGACATGAGGATCACGGCGGAGCGGAACGGCTACACATCCGAAACCCTGGGCTGCCCCTTCATCGTCGCCGATGGATGGATGGGCACCGATGACGTATGTATTGACCTGCCGGAAGGCTTCATCCTTAAAGAGGCGTTCATAGCCAAGGCCATAGCCCACGCCGATGCCATGATCGCCCTGACTCACTTCAAGGGTCATCCCATAGGTGTGGTTGGAGGCGCCTTGAAAAACCTGGGCATAGGGGCGCAGTCAAAGCGGGGCAAGTATAACGTTCATCTGGGGGGGCATCCCACCTATGGAATGGGGGCGACCACCGAGTTTCACCCTGAACGCTGCAAGGGTAGAAACGAGTGTCCCATCTGGGAGCTGTGCCAGGATTGCTGTCCTTATGGCCTCTTCCACGTGAAGGATGATACCATTCAATGGGAGAATGAGAAATGTGTGGGCTGTCTGGCTCACCTGGGAGTCAACGTCGGTTGCGGTGTGTTAAACATCCCCAAAGAGCCGTTGGAGGCGCTGCATCCTGCGATAGCCGATGCCTGCCTGGCCACCATCAAGGCTGTGGGCCCGGATAAGGTAGGCTTCATTAACATGGGTATAGACGTTTCACCGTGGTGCGACTGCATAATGTATTCGGATATGCCCATCGTTCCTCACATAGGGGTCTTCGCCAGCCATGACCCCGTTGCTATAGATATGGCGTGCCTGGATAAAGTCAGCGAATCGCCAGGAACACCCGGCTCAGCGGCGGAGGAACTGGGCGTTCATGAGCCGGGCGCCAAAAAGTTCGAGAACGCGGCGGCCCTGATGCATGGTCTCAACGAAGAAGCTCAAATCAATACGGGCGCCCTCATAGGGCTTGGGAGCCGGGAATATGAATTGGTGCAGGTCAAACCATCCGAAAATTACTTCGGCTTCAGGGACGACCCGCGCCCCGGCGGCAAACGTTTCAGGCCCATGTTCGAGAAAGAAGACCCCTTCCCCAGGGAGAGATATGGCGGCCATGGCTTCAAGCGGGAGATAAAGGTCGACTTTGACGAGATAAAATGAAGGAGGTCTCTTGTGTCTCAGGGATTGGTTAATCTGGATAAAATAATCGAAGGCTACCGCTGTATAGAGGAGGGGCTCAAGGAACTCGGAGGGGAAATCTCCGGAGAACTGGAGTCACTCGGGAAGACGAAGAAACAACTGAGTGAGCTCAAGGACAGGTTCTTCATGAAAACGGTGGCGGCTATTCCGGCGACCAAAAAATGCCTGGATGAGATAGAAAAGGTGTATCCAGCACTGAAGGGTTGCAAAGCCGAACCCAACGACGATTCAACAAACGGATTAAAGGAAGCATTGAACGGCCTGGCGGATGCAGCGGAGGAACTCGTTGACAAGAGCAAGATGCGGGGAACCACGCTGACCTGATAATCAAGGAGGGCGGGACGACCTCCGCTTTGAGAGGCACTGAAGCGATAATGAACCGCGAATCATCAGTGTTGATAACAGGCGGCGCCGGAAGCCTGGGCGCAAAGCTTGCGTTGATGATAAGCCGCACGAGGCGCAGCGTGAGGGTCTTCGATCTGCCCGGACTGGATTATACACCTTTGGTAGAAGAACCGGGTATAGAGGTATTCCAGGGCGATATCACAGACAGGGCTTCGGTCCGGCAGGCGGCTATCGACGTGGATACGGTTATTCACCTGGCCGCTCTGCTCCCTCCCGCAGCGGAGGAGGATTGGGCCAGGACGGAATCGATCAACGTGGGGGGGACAGGGAGCCTTCTAAAAGTCCTTCAGGAGCAGAACGGTAAAACGCACTTCATCTTCAGCTCCTCGGTGGCCGTCTATGGCGACACCAGCGGGGAAGATAAACCGTTATCTACAGAACGCGAACCGAAACCCAGCGATTCCTATTCCCGCAGCAAGGCCATCGCCGAGAAGCTGGTCGCAGGGTCCGGATTGCCCTACACCATGCTGCGTATCTCCGGCATCGCCATACCCGCCTTCCTGGAGCCGCCGCCCGTCTGGCCCTTCAAAAAGGAGCAGCGCATGGAGTTCGTGTGCAGGGACGACGTGGTAACCGCACTGTTCAATTGTGTGGGAAACGGTTCCGCGCACGACAGAGTCTTCAACATAGCCGGCGGGGAGACCTGGCAGATGTCGGGGTACAGGTACGTGGAAGCGCTGTATAATCTAATGGGTGTATCCTCCGAAGAAGCGGAATATATGGACAGTCCGGGGTGGTTCGACTGGTACGATACTGCGGACTCTCAGGAGGTTCTCAATTATCAGAATACCACCTTCCACTCTTTCCTTGGAAAGGTGGAGCAAGATTTGAAAAAGCTGCTGGGCTAAGCCTGTGTTGGCTGATCTCCGTACCCGGCAGGGCGGAAAAAGGTTTTCGTTGAAATATTATTTTACATTGATATATTAAAGAAGCGGTTTCGTCCGGTAAGGAGCCGCTTATCATGAGAAACGTGAAAAATAGGTCTTTGTTTGCGTGTGGGTCGGTAACCACACTGCTGACACTCATGAATCGAATGAAAAGGGGGAGAGGGCCATGGGTAAGATGCTTCTCATTAAACCCGAGACTTGCGTAGCCTGCAAGCGCTGTGAATTGGCATGTTCCTTTAAATTCAACGGGGAGTTCAACCCCACCCTTTCCAGGATCAGCGCCTTCATCTTCGATGAAGAGGCGTTCTACATCCCTGTTACCTGCACCCAGTGCGACGACCCATGGTGCGGCAGGGCATGCCCGGCCGCGGCCATCTCCAAAGACCC
>CAYVLI010000172.1:0-1755 GCA_964452105.1 uncultured Nitrospinota bacterium | reverse complement strand
TACCGGGAGGCGAAGTTCTAAACTGAAAATCCGGAAACAAGCTTTTTACGCAAAGGGCTGGACATGCTTTCCCAGCCCTTTTTTTATCGCCGGAATGACTTGAATGATTCTTCAGCGGGCCAGGACCAGGTTTTCCCATTCGTCCACGTAACATCGGCGTCCGGGGGGCACGAGAGTGGTAGCGCCGAATTCCAGTACCACTGCAGGGCCGGTAAACTTATTACCAGGGTTAAGAAGCTCTCTACGGTAGAAAGGGGCGATGGTCTTTCTACCGTCTATTATGATATCCTTGCGCTCAACGATGGCTGAGTTTGCGCTCTTCCCTCCCATAGATACCTTTCTCAGCGGCTGACGCCGCGTTTTCCCCCTGACTCGTAATCTCAGATTAACTATTTCCACAGGTGAGCCTTCTTTGCCATGCCCGTACATGATCCGGTGGGCTTTATGGAAAGCGGCGGCGAAGTCATCCCTGAAGGGCACCGTTATCTCGTAGGACTGGCCCGGATACCTCACGTCCAATGACTTCTCCAATCTGATATCCCTTCGGGGCACGCCCTCGGCGAGCATTTCCCGCAGCCCCAGTTCTTCCATGGACTTGAAGAGCCTCTTCAAAGCATGGAGGGAGGCTTTTTGTTCATGCAGCATTACGGTCTGAGAGTAGTCCTTGACGAAATCCGCCAGAAGCATTCCGAAAGCCGAAAGCACACCGGCGTTTTTCGGAACTATCACCGTGGGAATGGAGAGGCTTCCGGCCAGCTCACAGGCGTGCAGAGCCCCCGCCCCACCGAAGGAGATGAGGGCGAAGTCCCTGGGATCGTGTCCCCGCTCCACCGAGATTACCCTGATGGCCCTCTCCATGGTGGCGTTGGCCACCCTGATTATGCCCTCTGCGGACTGCACCGGCCCAAGGCCCATCTCCTTCGCCAGCTTGTTGAGGGGAACGGTAACCCTGTGAGGATATAGCTTCATTTTCCCTCCCAGGAAGTTGGCCGGGTCGAGCCTGCCCAGGAAGAGCTGCGCATCGGTGATGGTGAGCCGTTCGCCCTTGCCGTAGCATACAGGTCCAGGGTCTGCGCCCGCGCTCTGAGGACCTACCCGCAGCGAGCCGCCCTCATCGAGATAGGCGATCGAGCCGCCTCCGGCGCCGACGGTATGAATGTCTATTACAGGAACTTTGACCGGGTGTCCGCCAATGGTCGTTTCGGTGGTGGTCTTGATGCCGCCTTTACACAGCGATACATCGGTAGAAGTTCCACCCATATCGAAGGTTATGATATTGCGGTAGCCGGCCATACGACCCACTTCGTAAGCGCCCACCACACCTCCGGAGGGGCCGGAGAGAATGGTGTGCACAGGCTTCTGTATTGCGCTTCTGGCGGTGATGGTTCCGCCGTTTGACTGCATTACCTTGAAGCTGGGGCTTCCGCTCTCATCTGCCAGCCTGCCGATATACCTTTCCATGACCGGGGCCACGTAAGCGTTAATGACGACGGTGCTGGCCCTCTCGTATTCTCTGTATTCCGGGAGGATGAGGTGAGAAAGGGAAACGGTGATGCCGAGGTCTATGAGTTTCCCGTACAGAATTTTTTCGTTCTCGGGGTTGGCGTAGGAAAAGAGGAGGCAGACAGCGAGAGATTCTACTTTCTGGCGCTTCAGTTTCTTCATTAAAGAGTTCAGTTCCGAGGTTTTGAGCGGCGCCACCACCTTTCCTGTATGGTCCGTCCTCTCTTTTACGCCGAACCGCAAATTGCGCGG
>CAYVLI010000171.1:4724-6041 GCA_964452105.1 uncultured Nitrospinota bacterium | reverse complement strand
ATGGTGAAGCGGACGGGTATGATGCCTTCCTGCTCCACCTGGGCCTCATCGGGTGAAAGGGGATTGAAGCGCCACTCTTTCAGGTAGCCGATGGCCTTAGCTTCGAGCACAGGCTCAGCTTTCTTGATGGGAATTATCCTTCCCACTTCGCCGTTAGGCAAGACCCAGAACTTCAAGACTATTTCCGTCTCCGCTTCCAATTCGACCGCCGGAGGCTTAGAGGGCCGGTAAGTAACCTTACGTTCTCCGGCGGGTCCCTTTATCTGAAAGAGCTCCCGGGCGCTGGGCAACTTTTTGCTCCGGGTCACCTCCCGGGGGGAGGGAGGCGCCAGTCTGGCCATTTTGGTCAAAACCTCCGGAACTTCGATTTGTAGCTCTTTACGCTCCAGAGACCCCGCCCGCATGGGTATAACTACGCCCGCAATGCCTCCTGTGGGGAGCGGGCTCTTCTCCAGCTTTTCCACTGCGGCATGCACCAGCCGTTCGCTCATCTTGATGGTGTATCCTGTATCGATCTCCGGCCTGGCACTGGCCGTCGGCAGCTCTATTTCCACATCCGGAAGCCTGGGGCTCTTTCCAAGGCTCATCTCTTTAACCCGGCTTTCCAGGGCCCTGACATAGAGCGCCGGCGGGAGCTGGGGCGGCCGGGGCGCTATTTTCTCTTTGAGTACTTCGTCATGGAGAGGTTTTTTGTCTTTGGGAATAGGCGGTGGCGGGATGGAGCGCTTAATCAGCTCCACTTCTGTGTACTCCTCTATCGTCCTGGGCTTTTTTTCCAGATATACCGGCAGCCCCTTCACCGCTATCAGCAACACTCCGTGAACGATTATGGAGACGATTATTCCAAATATTATCCCGTATCTATCGAACACTGTCTCGCCCCTCGAGAGAGGAACAATGTATCCTTACTTCTTTTTGGTGGGCTCGGTGGCGATGGCGATCCTGGAGATGCCCAGCTTTTTGGCCAGGTCCATGACCTCAACAACCCTTCCGTGTTTGGACTCTTTATCCGCCTTTACTATAAGCAGCCTGTCCTTGTTGCCGGATAACTTCTCTTCCAGGCCAAAGCGGAGCCGGTCCAGCGAAACCCTTTTATTATCAAAATACAACTGCCCTTCTTCGGTTATAACCACCACGAGGTCCTGTTCCTTAGTCTCGGCCTGAGAGGTCGTCGACCTGGGAAGTTTGACTTTTATTCCCGGCGTGGTAACGAAGGTGGTTGAAATCATAAAAAATATGAGCAGCAGAAGGACCACGTCTATGAGAGGGGTTATTTCAAGCCGGCTTAGAATCCGCTTTCTCCTTCGAAACTCCATG
>CAYVLI010000171.1:1630-4624 GCA_964452105.1 uncultured Nitrospinota bacterium | reverse complement strand
AGCACCTTGCCATACCTCAGGTTTATCAATCTATCTATGATAATTCCCAGGGCGATGACCGAACAGGCGGTTATAGGCACCATGAGCCATCCACCTTTCATCATAAGACTCCACATGAATCATCCTCCCCACAAAGCAGTAATCCTTCCAGGATTTCCACAAAAACCGATGGGATTATATCATCCCTCTCATTCACGCAGCAATGATTACTTTCTCAGCAGTTTACCTGGCGCGCTCCCCCTGTTCTCCCAAAATGCGGTTTATTTCGCCCATCCTGAATTTGGCCGATTCCAGGATTTCTCCGCCGGCTCCTTCCTTGATGATCTTCTCATACATGGTAAGTGCATCCTGCCATCGCTTCAGTTTTTCATAGCTTTCACCAGCCTTCAACAGCGACTTGAAATACCAACTGCTGCTGCTTCCATAAAGATAGGCCACACGCAGATATTCCGTGGCGCTTCTATTATACCGCCCGCTCTTCAAATAGACCTCGCCGATGTCATACTGCGCCTCCACGGAAATTGAGCCCGCCGCCGCATCCACCACCTTCTTAAGATATGCCACCGCATCATCATATCTGGACATTTCGCTGCTCAATTTCCCGAGCTGAAAATAGGAACGCAGTTCCACGGGGCTTCCCATATAATCGGCCGCCACGGCCTTGAAAGCCTCCTCGGCCTTTCCCTTGTTACCCATTGTAAGATAAACCATCCCGGATTTATACAGCGCTTCAGCCGCCTCTTCACTCCGCGGATGCATCCGGACCAGTTCATTATAGGCATTCAGGGCCTGCCGGTAGTTCTTAATCGCAAAATAAGAATCACCCGCACCCAAGGCGGCCTTGGGAAGCAGGGCGCTCCGAGGGAACCTGTCCTTTGCTTTCAGATAATTTTCCAGCGCACGCTTGTAATCCTTCAGTTTGAAATAGACATCTGCCATTCTCAACTGTGCGTCGTCTGCGAACTCGCTCCCGGGGTATTTATCGATCAGCCGCCCATACGCCGCAATAGATTCTCCCTGTTTACCCGCAGCGTTGTAATACTCAGCCACCTGATTAAGCAGGGCGGGTGAGAGGATGCTTGCGGGATGGTCTTTTATAAACCTGGAGGTTCCCTTGACGAACAGGTTGAACTCCCCTCTATGATAGTAGCTCAAAAGAATTCCATACTCGGCCTCCGTGGGTTCACTGGAGTCCGGGAACCTGGTCATGGCCTCTCTGTATTGCTCGATAGCCTGCTCATATCTCTTCTGATTATAGTACGTATCGCCTATCATCAGGTACGCCCTGCCCAGGAACGGGCTCTGAGGATGTTTAACGATGAGGGCTTTGAGCGCATTCCGACTTTCCGAAAACTTTGAGACTTTGAACAGCGCCAGGGCCAGGTTAAACTGTGCGTCGTCTGCATAATCCCCGGAAGGGCTGGAAATCAGCAGCTCCGAGAAAATCTCCATGGCTTCACGAAAATTGCCCTGCTTCATCTTCAATGAGCCCAGGCCGAGCTTGGCGGCATCTACCCTCTCATCATCCGGATATTCCCTCATAAGCCTGCTGTAAGCCTCTTCGGCTTTCTGGTATCGCCTCAAATGACCATAAGATTCGGCCAGCCGGTATATGGCGTCGGGCCTCAACTCGCTCTGCCTCAGTTCTCCCACGATCTTTGACAGGAAACGGACGGCTTCCTTCCAGTCCCCCTGCTTGTAGTTCAACCATCCCAGACCGTAGAGCGCATCATCATATCGTTCGCTTCTCGGGCTGACCCTGCCGTAGGCCCGGGCAGCCAGGCTGTAGTACCTCGGGTCTGTCGATGCCTTGTAGAACAGAGATTCACCCAGCCAGAATGAGATTTCATCCTTCAGGGCCGGGTTTGTAACACGCTTCAGCAATGCGAGGAACTGATCCCTGGCTGCAGTGTAATTCTTTATCTTGAAGTACGCTTCACCTTTTCTGAGGCCGGCATTGAAGGCCACGCTTGGGTACTTCGTCGCACTTTCCGCGCCGCTGAAGTAGGCCGCCGCCTTTATGAAATCTCCGTTCCGATAGTGTATCTCCCCCAGGGCGAAGCGGGCCACCGGTGCGAACCGGCTGTCGGGGAACTCTTTCAACAGATGCTTGAAGGCGGTTTCGGCTTCCCCGTACTCCCTTTTTACAAACCGCTTCCAGGCGATCTGAATCAGGGCGCTATCGAGCCACCGGCTGTCCGGATAAGCCTCCTTCATTTTTTTTAAAACAGAATAGGCCTCACCTGCACGCCCCATGTCCACCAGGGATTTGACCAGCCCGTAGTAAGCGGAATCGGCGAAGCGGTGTTCCGGATACGATTTAACAAAATTTTCGAACGACCTTGCAGCCGCGTCGTAAGCTTTCAGGTTAGCCAGGCTCCAGGCCAGACCGTATCCGGCATCCGCTGCTTTTTCCGAGCCAGGGTATTTCTTGATGTAGGCCCTGTAGGCTTGAGCGGCTTCCCTGTATTCCTCCTCGTAATAAAGGCTCTCTGCAACCCAAAAAGAGGCTTCTTGTGAGTGTTTGCTGTCAGGATGGCCCGCTATCACCCTTCCAAACGATTCTCGGGCTTTTTTGTATTTTCCCATGTTGAATTCCGCCTGTCCCAGCAGATACAAAACGGATGGCGCAAGGGGGCTCTCGGGGAACTCCTTCATGAACCTGGCAAACTGCCCGGCGGCGGCCCCATAATCCTTATTCATGATATATATCCACCCGGAGGAGTAGTAGGCATAGTCCACCAGGGCTCCCTGAGGACGCTCTTTAATGAGTTTAAGGTATGATTCTATGGCCTTATCCCTGTTATCGAGATGAAAATATGACTCCCCCATCCAGTACAGGGCGCGCTCCGCGAAATTGCTGTCAGGGTACTTCTCCAGAAGATTTTCGAAAGCGGCCAGCGCCTCCGCATAGCGGAACCTCTGAAACCGGTAAAGGCCGAGATGATACTGGCCCTTATCCTGCAGGATGGCGGTGGTAATCTGAGCGGTTAC
>CAYVLI010000171.1:0-1530 GCA_964452105.1 uncultured Nitrospinota bacterium | reverse complement strand
TCAGAGGTGGATGCTATCTTCCTGTATCTCTCCAGAGCTTTCTTCCATTCCTTGTTCAACTCATCTATGTTTGCCATCCTGTACGAAGAGAGGTCGGCCCACTTCCTTTGCGAGGCGTGTTTACTTGCGATCTCCCCGAACACCTTATAAGCCCTCTGGTAATCACCGTTCAAGTACTTTATATGACCTATCCAGTAGAGCGCTTCCGCCGAGATTTCAGGAACGTTGGAAGAGGCAGCCTCCATGAGGTTAGTCGATGCTTCCTCTCTCTTGCCCGCGGAGGCGAGCAGTATGCCCGCCCGCAGAAAGGCTTCCCCCTCCCTGTGATAAGAAGGGTCTGCTTTTGCGCTATCCATAAAGGAGCGGGCGGCTTCCTCTTCCCTTCCCAGCTCTTGCAGGGCAAGCGCTCTATTATAATAGACCAGGGCTCGCTTGCCGTCACCTCCCTCTTCCTTTACCAGCTCATTGTAAGCCTTCAGTGCGCTCCGGTAATCTCTGGAAGCCATGTAAGCCGACCCGAGCATCAGCAGCGCCTCCTTGCGGAATGTCTTCCCCTCACCAGACTTCAGGTATTCGTTCAGCTTCTGCACAGATCGTGCATAATCCTTCGTGGTATAGTAACAGTATCCGAGCCTGTAAAGAGCTTCCGGAATATGGTCGGCCCCCTTGAAAGCCTGGACGTATCCCTCCAGCGCACTCACCGCACTCTTGCAATCTCCCGCTTCCAGTTGCGAGACCCCTGACATATACAGGGCCTCTTCTCTGATATTTTTTTCCGGATTGCCCTCAAGCAGGCGCCTTAAATAATCCGCTGCCTGCTCGTAGCGTCCTTCCTGGTAACTGCACGAGGCCAGCTTGAACAACGCATCGTTCCCGTACTGGTAAGCGGCGGCTTCCTCAATCAATCTCCTGAACCAGTCTTCTGCTCCGGAGCAATCTCCCAGCCGGTAATATGCGTCCCCCAGGAGATAGCGGGTGTAATCCCTCAATTCATCATCTATCTGGTACAACAACAATTGCTGAAGAGTGTTTATAGCGCCTTTATAATCGCCTTTATTGAAAAGCACCCCCCCTAACTGTCCCATAGCTCCGGAAGCAAGCGCGTGCTGCGGATACCTCTTTATGAACTTCTTGAAAGCGCCTATGGCGGCCTCCCCCTTCCCTGCCTTGAGATAGGCGAGGGCGAGCCGGTATTGCGCATCTGCCGCCCGTGAGGAAGTCGGATAAACTTTGTTGAAATCAGCGTACCATCTGGACGCCTCATCGAATTTACCTGCGCTGAAAGCCGCTCCCGCCAGCTTGTATAGCAGCCCTTCGGCGACCGCTTTTTTTGCGGCAACGTTCTCCAGCCTGAGATAGGAGGCATGAGCCTGGTCCAGAGAGTTGAGCTTAATATAGGCTCCGGCAAGCAACAGGGCGGCGTCTGTTGATCGCGGGTGATGGGGATGCTTTTGCAGGAGGCTCTTCAGATACTTCACGCTCTCTTTATATTTTCCTTCTTTATATCGGGTCTCACCCATCAAGTAGAGC
>CAYVLI010000170.1:4335-6069 GCA_964452105.1 uncultured Nitrospinota bacterium | reverse complement strand
TCGTCTCATCCTATAACCTGCACTATTAAATTTCTCTCCCTGTTCCTGTTATCGAAGTCGATGAAAACTATCTGTTGCCACGTCCCTAATGCGAGTCTGCCATCCATCAGGGGTATGGAGAGAGAGGGTTTCATGAGCGCCGCTCTCACGTGTGAGAAACCGTTCCCGTCTCCCCACCGCCTGTCATGCTCATAGCGTATGTTTGATGGAGCGATCTTTTCTATTGTTCGCTTCAGGTCTTCGAGAACACCCGGTTCATACTCTATGGTGGTAAGAGCGCCTGTGGAACCGGGACAAAAGACCGTTACGAGACCGTCCACGATCCCTGACAGGTCTGTAATTGAAGCCACGTCAGGGGTAATATCGATGGTATCGCTGAAACCTCTGGTCCTCAATCTGATTACCTCTGAAAAAACCATTTCTACCCTCCGGTAATGTCACCACCTCAGCCCTTCATGCTATTTTACAACATAGTTGGAATATAGCAGAATCCATCCGTAACGGTTTTTTCTTTGACGCAATCCTCGCATTCCTATAAATTGATGTGGATGTCGCACTATTTGTCAGTCATAATAGTCCGCTGAAATCTGATGTCAGGGAACAGGATAACTTTAATCGAATGGACGGGGGTATGGCAAAGAAGAAAAACAAAAGAGCCGGAGCTAAAAAGAAGCAGGTTAAAATTTACGTTGCAATAATTGTGGCTGTTGCCGTGGTGGCAGCGGTTTTTGTGGTGCGCGGTCTGCGAACCGGTGGCCGCGTGAAAGTGGTGGGAAACTACACCCTTGGAGCGGCCGATGCTCCTGTAGTCCTGGAGGAGTTCAGCGATTACGGGTGACCCCATTGCAAAACGGTCCAGGGCGTTTTGGACCGCCTTCTTGAAAAGTACAAGGGCCGCATAAAGTTGGTCTATTACCACATTACTTTCAGCGACCGTTCTTATAAGGCTGCGGAAGCGGCGCTCTGTGCAGGAACTCAGGGTAAGTACTGGGAATATCACGACAAGCTTTTCGACCTGCAAACCCAGTGGAGCAACGCAGCGAACCCCATCAGCTATTTTGAGGGATATGCGAAGGAACTGGGCTTGAATGAGAACAAATTTGAATCCTGCATGGATGAAGGAAGCGTCGCTGAAATGTTGGAGAAGGACAAAAATATCGCCCTCTCCCGCAACGTTCGCTCCACTCCTACCATTTTTATTGGAGGCAAGAGGATAGTCGGTGCGCAGCCTTTCTTTCTCTATAAGCGGGTTATAGACGGGTTACTAAAATAACGATGAATCAATTAGCCACTCTCTCATATTTCTATCGATATGTCCTCAACTAAAAAAGCCTTACACGGCCGGCGATTAACCATCACATTCAGATTGATTGTAGCGGCTGTCTTCGTCTTTTCAGGGTTCACCAAACTCATGCTCCCGCCAGAGGAATTCGCCGAGATCATCCGCAGCTATCATGTAGTCCCGCAGGCCTACCTCTATCCGCTGGCTCTGGTAATTCCATGGGTAGAGTTGTTAAGCGGTGTATTTTTATTGATAGGCCTTTTCATAAGGATAGCCTCAGCGCTCATCTCGGTGCAACTGGCTTTTTTCATGGTGATCCTTTCAGTTGTGCTTGTTAGGGGAATTAACCTTGAAGATTGCGGCTGTTTTGCAGTCATAGGTTTCAAGGAGACACCTCTCCAGGCTCTCATTCGCGACGCTGTCCTCCTGACCATGACCTTAATCTTCCTCTC
>CAYVLI010000170.1:0-4235 GCA_964452105.1 uncultured Nitrospinota bacterium | reverse complement strand
GTTTTGATCGAAGAGTTCAGCGATTTCACGTGACCTTACTGCAAAGCGGTCCAGGGTGTGATGGACCGCCTGCTGGAGGAATACAAGGGGCAAATAAAGTTCGTGTATCATTTCGTGGCGCCCCATGAAAGTGCATTCAAGGCTGCCGAGGCGGCTTTATGTGCGGGAACTCAGGGTAAGTATTGGGAGTATCATAGAACTGTTTTCGAACACCAGATAGAGTTGCTCATGGCCTCGGAGGTGGACCCGCTTCTGGAAAAATACGCCAGGGGCCTTGATTTGAACTTCGATGATTTCAAATCCTGTCTCGACTCGGGAAAGATGGGGAAAATTGTCGAAAAGGAAGAGGAGCTACGCAAATCCCGCGGCGTAAGGTTTACCCCTACCATCTTCATAGGAAGCAAGAAGATCGAGGGCCTGAAGGAAATAGAAGTTTACAGGGAAGCCATAGAGGAAATCTTGAAGAGCCGGTAGGCCGCGGATCTGTTTTTTATAAGGGACGAACATCTGAAAAAGTCTGTTCCATGCCATTCCACGGCTTGACCGGGGAATCCAGGCAAACTGCAAACCATTAAAAATACTGGATTCCCGCTTTCGCGGGAATGACCCCAATACTAAACGTGAAAAACAAACAGTATCATACATGACTTTTTCAAGACTCTCTAAATTTGGACTACACAGTTGCGTCCCTTTTCCTTTGCCATATATAAAGCCTTATCGGCTCTGTTAACGACATCTTCTAAGGTGTCATCGTGTTTTTTAGAAGTCAAACCGATACTAACGGTGAAACGCACTGAATCACCTTCCGTACTCACAGAAAGTTCACTTATTTTGCGCCGTAGCCTTTCGGCAACTTCAAGGGCTGTCTGAGCGTCTGTTTTTACAAGAATGGCAGCAAACTCTTCGCCTCCGATACGCCCGATAATATCCGTTTCTCTGAGGTTGAGGACTGAGCTTTGAGCCATTGCCTTGAGCACCTGGTCCCCAACATGATGACCGAAGCTGTCATTAATCGATTTAAAATGATCAATATCTATCATTATTACTGAAAGCGGACTTTCATAACGGCGTGACCTGACAAATTCATCGCTCGCTTTCTCGAAAAAATTACGCCGGTTGTTTACCCCGGTGAGAGAATCCGTCGTGGCCATCTCTATTATCTCTTCTTCAAGATACTTGCGTTCGGTGATGTCGCTTAAATGACATAACACTGCCGGTCTGCCTTCCCAGGAAAACTCTGTCACATTAAGCTCAACCCATTTGATATCTCCCTTTCCGGTCACAAGCCTGAAACTATAGGTGCTGGGAGGGCTTTCGCCTCTGAGCCTTTGATAGTAGCGCTCTAACACCATATTTCGGTCTTCCTCATGGATAAATCCGATAAAGGGTTTGGATAATAATTCCTCATGCGTACGACCGGTAATCTCTGCTGTTTTAGGATTGGCAAACTTAACCCTCTCGTCCTGAGCCACATAAATGGCAATAGGGGCATTATTGAACAGCACATTATATCTTTCTACGTTTTCCTTTAACTCTTCTTCCATCAGCTTGCGCTGGGTGACGTCGCGAGCAACTGCTATCAAGTATTCTTTGTCATCTAAAGTTAATAGCTTAGTATTGACTTCGACGGGGTATGTGCCTCCGTCCTTACGTTTATGAACGCCCTCAAAAGTAGTATTTCCTTCCCGAACAAGTTTGACATGAGACTCCCATGAGACTTTATCGGACAGTTCAGCTTCTATATCGAGGACTGGCATATTTAAAAGCTCTTCCCTGCTATACCCGGTACTCGAACATGATTTTTCATTGATTCCCAGGATGCGGCCTGTTTCAGCATCTATAATGTAAATTGCATCGCTCGATTGGTTGAGCAAATCTTTAAATAGTTGCAAATCTCCTACAGTTTTCTTTTTCTCGGTGATGTCACGGATTATCCCGCTGAAAAACCTTTCCCCGTTCATTTCCCAGGTAGCAAGGGATATTTCCAGCGGGAATTCGCTGCCGTCCTTCCTTTGCCCGGCCAATTCGAGTACTTTTCCGATAACCTTAGACTCCCCGGTTAAACTCATCCGGTCAAGCCCCATCGCGTGAGCATCTCTATACCGTTCAGGCATCAAAAAAGTAAGTGGTTTGTCCAGCGCCTCCTCCTTCTTATAGCCAAAAATATTCTCAGCGCCTCCGTTCCATGAAATAATCTTTCCATCACTATCGGCTGAAATAATCGCATCGATGGTCGATTCTGTTACCGAACGGAGCCTTTTTTCACTTGCTTTTAGTATTTCTTCCGATTTTCTACGCTCGTTTATAAGAGAAATCATTTTGCGAAAGATAAAAAGATAAAGCATCGGAAAAACAATAATTGTCAGCAGCAGGGCATCGACGACGGATTTCAAGGGTTGGGAAGATATCTTGATGGCATTTAAAAGAAACATGAGGATGAGTTCTGTAATGAATATCGAGATAGCAGTGATTAATAGCAATTTTAAAGTCGAGAAACTCTCTTTCCCGGAGGCTGCGTTTGATTTTTCTCTGGAATGAGGCCTTGAAGGTTGATTCACTGAATGACCTCCCCGTCATTAAATTTCATCTTTTGAGTTTCCGGATTTTGCTACCACATCCTGCAAATACCAAGAGCAGCCACAAAGTAAATTTGCTCTCCTGCTCTGTTTATAGCCCTTCTCGTGGTTTCAAAAAAGTGAAATCGAAAAAGATGAAATTCAGTCTGCAAAGCTTGAAGGCCGGAAGGCTTTAAGTTCCTTCAGTATCGCCGCATCCACGCCGGGAGGAACCTTTTCGTTCTCGAGGAGTATTCTCTGAAGCATCTTATCGTCCATCTCCAGGACTCGAAGATAGCCACGAAGCTTTTCGGCGCTGTATCCCAGGGCACGGTGGACATAGAATTTACTCAGGTAGCATTCCAGTTCTACGGTGCTTCTTCGTGTGGATAGATAGTATGCTCTGTTAAGCTCTTCACGGCTGGGGTGCATAACATTTCTTTTCTTTTGCTTTGATTTCTGCCGGCGGATGCGATCAAGGCCGAGTCCGGGTTTGTATTATCCTCTCTCGACTTCTATCCGTTCTCCCCACTTGTGCTCCTTGCCCTCTTCCAGGCGCTCGATGTTTTCCTTGTGACGGTAGATAACCAGGAGCGATATCAAGATGCAAAAGACTATATATGAGTCGGGATAGCCGAAGACGACCCCCCATAGGGCAGCGGAAGTGGTGGCCATCATGGAGCTTACGGAGACAAGACGGTGATACTTAATTCCCAGACCCCATGCCAGCAGGGCCAGCAGGGCCGGAACGGGCATCAGCCCCATGAAGGAGCCGAAAGCGGTGGCCACCCCCTTGCCTTTGGCGTTAAAACGAAGGTAGATGGGGTAGTTATGCCCCGCCACGGCGGCCAGCGGCACCGCCCCTATCCAATCGCCCGTGCCCGCGGTAAATCTCGCAAGCAGGACTATACCTAGTCCCTTGGCGACATCCAGTATAAGTACGGTGACACCCGCTCTTTTGCCCGCCACCCTCATCACGTTGGTGAAGCCGATGCCTCCGCTTCCATGCTGGCGTATATCCAGTCCTTTTGACACACGGGAAACTATAAAACCGAAAGGTATCGAGCCCATCAGGAAAGCTGACGTGATAAAGACTATTTTAAGCGCTATTTCACTCATGGCTCACGCATCAGGGTTAATTTTGCCCCAGAACTTGATGAAATATTGTACTCCTGATATTACGCTCAAAACCATGACCGCCCACAGGGCTACGGTACCGGCAAGCTGAAAATCGAAGCCGTATAGGTTCCAGTTCAATATCAGCAGCAGTATTGCCACCACCTGGAACACCATCTTCAACTTACCCAGTTCCTCCGCCTGTATAACGAAGCCCTGGGCCGCTCCGGCCGCTCTGAGCCCTGTGACCAGGATTTCCCGCCCTATGATGACCGCCACTATCCAACCGCTGGCCCGATCCAGGGCCACCATGGGTATAAGGGAACCTGCCACCAGCAGCTTGTCTGCCACCGGATCCAGGAGCTTGCCCAGGGATGTGACTTCCCTCTTGGCCCGGGCTATGTAGCCGTCCAGCCAATCCGAAAATGATGCGACTCCGAAGACGATGGCCGCAGCTATATCCGTGCCCGGTGAGGAAAAAGTCAATAACACCAGCACAGGGAGGACCATTAATAATCTGGCGATGGTTATTTTTGTAGGCAGGTTTAATCCGGCCATATTCAT